>DATEUZ010000027.1:0-2663 GCA_035282885.1 Patescibacteria group bacterium
AATCCTTATACGGCTCGGTGATACGAAAAGGCTATCCAGTGAATTAGTACGATTAATCAATGACGAAAATCTTAGGAAGAAACACAGTTATCTCCTTTGGGAAAGAGCAAGAAAGAACTTTGATTGGAGCGTTGTTATCCAAAAACTAGAAAATGTGTTTCAAAAGACATACTAACACCTTTTTTATCTTCTCTCTGCCAGTATCAGGGCTTTCTTCCTATAACCCTCGAAAGCAATACAGCGATCTTAAACCGAATGTCTGATTCGTCCAACATGTTGATCATTAACTTCCATCGAAACCATGCCATACGGTGTGATTGTATCCAAAAGCGAACAAGATTCCAGTATCGTTTTACTTTTGGTACAACCTTCTTGGCTTTGTATCCATACGTTAATCCTGTCCCTCCCTTTTCGTAGAACGTGTCAATCGTATCGTAGAGGCCTGACAGAATAAAATCAGTGACAAATGTATGCACTCCGGGCCAGTACAGACTATCGTGAACTGCAACAATTCCTCCTGGAACAACAAATCTTTCCCAGGAGTGGAAATCACCTTTTGCCTGTTCGTAGGTGTGTCCCGCATCAATAAAAAGCAGCCTTATGGATTGAGTAAAAATTTTTGACACCTTTACCGTATCGCCACGAAGCGCCATCACGTCATCTCCAAAACCATATTTCTCAATATTTGCGTGGAACCCATCGTAATAACTCTTTCTCTTCCCCACAAACTCATCTCCGGTAAAACGGTCAACTGCAAAAAGCGTCCTTTTCCCTTCTTCGTTTCCTTGAGCCAAACATACCGTAGAGCGTCCCAAATAGCTTCCAAGCTCAACGATATGGCCAATTGTCGGGTTGCGTTTCGCGAGGGTATAAAGAAGCCTTCCCTCTCCTTCTGAAAGGTACCCTTCTATGTCTTCTGGGAACGTAAACTTCATGCTCTTACGCTGCCTCTTTCGAACACGTTTCTTATCCTAACCGCACACCGGAACCAGAAATCCCCTTCTCCTCTCTCTTTTATACTCTGCAGAATTCTCCCTTTTATTTTTGGCAAACTCTTACACTCGAAAATGATAAGAGATCTCACGCGTTGAAACAAACCAACACGATCCAGCGTTCTTATAAGGTACGTTAAACCCGTCGATTGAGGATCCCGGTGAGTAGCTACTCCGCCAAATCTACCTGAAAGGATTACCTCCCTTACTACTCTGTGAACCCCGGGTCTGTCAACGCTGTCGTGGAAGACAACAATTCCGTCTGGGATGAGGTGTTTTTGCCATGCGTCAAAATCTCTCCTTACATTATCATACGTGTGACTCGCATCAATAAAAAGCAGGCGGATCGGATCCTTCCAGTTTTTCGCGCTTTCGGCGGTGTCTCCTTTTATCGCAATGACCCAGTCTTTTAATCCGAAATCTCTCACATTATCGATGAGGTGATGATAAAAATTTTTTTCCGGACCAATATCTTCTCCGCCAATAAATCGATCGACCGTATACACTTTCTTCCCCTGAATAGCCTTCGTTCCTTGAGACAGACAAATGGTTGATTTTCCATGATAACTTCCCAGCTCTACTATACAGCCCTTTAATGGGTTTTTCTGTGCAAGGGTATAGAGGAGCTCTCCCTCTTGAATGGAAAGCCAACCATTAACGCTTTGAGGAAACTGAAACATCGTTTCTTTCTAACTCCCACATCTTCAGATGTTTTAGAAAGTGATAAAAAGCGGCAAAGGCTGCGTAGATAAAACCCCGAAATCCATCTTCATATCCACGATGCAATATGAATCGTTCAAAAAACGTATAAGGAGGTGAAAGGAAAAGTTTCATATAACTGAACGTCGCACCCGCATCTCGTAACGCCTTGGCGTCCAGCGTTGTGTAATGGTTAAATTTCTCGACTATCTTGGTGACTGTCGGTGCTGAATGATGCTGAATGGGGATTGAAATGAGACCGATGCGACCCTGTACGCGTACCCTCTCATGAATATCTGCATCTGTAAACGTCCCCTTTCCTCGTTTAAAAAGCCTCTCTGATCCTCCTATCTTCCTGAAGACCAAGGGCTTTCCGAGGTAGACCTCCTGAAAGTACAGGTGATAGCCGTCGTACTCTTTCCTTTGTATTTTTTCTTCAATCTCTCTCCGGAGTTCTCCGGTCACTCTTTCGTCGGCATCAAGGTTTAAGACCCATTCTCCTGTGGTGTGGGTTAAGGCAAACTGCTTTTGTTTTCCGTATCCGTCGAATCGACGTTGATAGACGTTCTCTGTGTACTTTTGCGAAATCTCTACGGTCCCGTCTGTAGTCCTGTCGTCGACCACCACCACGATTTCATCAGCCCAACTTACAGAACGGAGACATTGTTCGATATTCTTTTCCTCATTCAAGGCAATAATAATGACGGAGAGCGTGAGTTTTCTCATCTATTTTTTTCTCGCGTACACCAACAAGAGGCCGCTCATGAGCATCCTTGACTCAACCCAACAGACCAGACTGACAAGAAAGGGAAAAAACCTATCCAAAAATACACCAAACTTCAGAAATAGAAACCTGACAGGACGAAGAGTCCTTTTTTTAGGAAACATATAGTCAAAAAGTACCATAAAATATTGTTTGCCTCCCGGCCAAGATCGTATCTCTACAACGTCATATCCTGCTTCCTCAAAGAC
>DATEUZ010000028.1:0-2847 GCA_035282885.1 Patescibacteria group bacterium
GTTCGGAAAGCGGTGATGAAGGGTACCGAGCATCGCTTTTCCAATGAAGGGGATCAGAGAGCACAATTTTGGTATCAGCGGTAGAGGATAAAATTCGTAGGTTTCATTTCGAATGGAAAGTCCGCAATCCTTTTCCAGTAATTCCCTTGCACCCCTCAGCGAATAGTAATGGAGATGGCCTTTATAGATGATTCCTGATGCTTGGTTACGGAACTCGCCTTTGAACAAACTCAGCCGGATTGACCAGTGGGCGACATTGGGAAGGACCACAATAAAGCTTCCGTTCCCGGTTAGGCTTTTTTTGAGGATACGGATGACACGCTCCGGTTCTTTGAGGTGTTCGAGGATGTTTGAAGCAAGGATAACGTCGAACTTTGATTCTTTGATAGCGGATTTTAAAAATTCTTCGTCATCGGCATTTTCGACGAAGACTTTGCTTATCCGTTGAGAAGCAATCTTTGCAAGATCTGAATCAATTTCTATCCCAACGACTGTGCAACCGAGATGTTTTTGGAGAAACGCTGCGATTCTTCCGTCTCCACAGCCGAGGTCGAGAACCCGACTCCCAAAAGGAATAAGGGATACGGCCAATTTTTCGACGGGGTAAAGAGTACCGTTTCGGGTTTTACCTCTATTATTGTCCATTGTTAGTATTATAGCGACGTTTTCATAAGGCTAACATTATGACTTGATCTTTGCCGAAAGGAAACCTTGCAGAAGGCCTAAATATGAATATAAACTTATTGCGATTGCGGTAAACGCAGCTGTGCAAATCTTGAATGGATATTTTTTCCAGCAGAGGCTGTTGATAAATACCAAGTCATGTTGAGGGTCATTAAACCCTTTTGCTAATTCAATGAAATTCATCTCTCTCATGAGCCTTTGAACGTCAGCCTCAACCTTTTGATCTTTCCAGATTGGTTGTACTTCAACTTCGGCATGAATGACGCAAACTTGCTCTCTGATTTGTTTTACTCCTTTCAGTACTTCGTAAGAATTTCCCTCAACGTCTATCCACAACGCCAGAGTGTCAGCTGTTTCTATTCGGCTTTTTAGGAAGGTATCCAGTCGTATTGCTTGAACCTTGATTCTCTTGGTGCTCAGACTATCTTTAATCCTTTGGCGAAGTGAACTGATACCTCTCCGGCAGTCTTCACCTTTTTTCTGTGAAACCTTCTCGAGATAGAAATGTAACATACCATTTTTATTTGAGACAGCCTTCTTGAGTACGGTGATACTTTTTCTCTTGAGCTGTTTGTCTTTCATCATGAGTAAAGCATGCAGAGGATGAGCCTCAAAAGCCAGTATTCGCGCATTTGGAAGAAGCTTTCTACATTGCAATGCATGATATCCATTCAATGAACCAATATCGCAAACCACTTCCGGCTTTAAGGCTTTTATCAGCTGGTAATAAAACGTTTCAGTATTGATCCGCATTTTCACTTATTATTCCAGGTTTCTTTCCGCTTAAGATAGAGCAAGCTTTCTGGTTGTGCGCCAATACAAGCGTTCTAGGGTACGGGCCGTTTTATGCTTGACAGAAAACAGATTGTCTTGCATTTTGAGAAGGACAGGATGAGGAGCCTTCATGCGTTGTGCTCTATCCATGAGGATTTGTAGTTGTCTATCGAGTGTTTGAAGATACTTTGCAGGTTCTGCTTCGAGTATTTTGAACTGAATGCTATTCGACCATTCGAAAGACAGTTGACACTGATCAGAAAAATAGCGCATCACGAGATTGAATATTTTTTCCTCTGATGTGGACGACTGTCTTTTTCTACTTTTTTTCGATTTTCTAATGAGGGTGAGTTTCTTTCCGGCTATAGAGCAGTACCACTTATGGGTCTTATTATTGTAGAACCTCTCTTGAAGCGGACTCGGAAAAGCAAGATAACCTTTTTCCCCGACCCGTTGAAGTTCCGCGAGAAACTGCCGAGGATGTTCTACGTGTTCGAGTACATGAGAGGCGATAACGTAGTCAAACGCTTTTGTTGTAAATGGTAACCGCTCTCCGTCTGCAATAACCGTCGGGCGATCTATGATGAGCTTTGAATTGAGTAGTCTTTGGGGTGTGCTCCCAGGATATCGATCACAGAGGATGTCCGAGCGGGGATAGGGCATGTCTCCGCTTCCCACTTCTAAAACCAAGTCATTGTTTCCGATGGGCATATGATCTGGTTAGATAAAAATTGATACATTTTAATGCTTGTCTTTGATGATTTTCATATCGGTTGGAACCGCCTCATCACTTTTTGCAGTACTGCATTCGTAAGATTAAAATAAAGCTACGGACATTGCAATGTTCATATATCTTGGGGTTGTTTCATTTCAATCATGTACTGAGGAACAATTCTGGTTAGTTTCAGATGTTTCAGTGTCTGAATACAGAGAGAGATACATCACGCTCAAGATATGAAGAAGAAAGATCGTATTTCCCCCGTTTGGTTTCTGGTTTTCCTCCTCTTTGCTTGGAGATTATGGTTATTTTTCGTCCAGCTTATCGCGTTTCGGAGTTTGGGTCTGAGGACGCCGGTTTCCCATACCCTTTTTTATGTTTGGGAGTTGTGGGATGGGTATTGGCATACGCAGATTGCCCGTTTCGGCTACTTCGCTCCCGGTCTGACATTGCGCTTTCCGCTGTACCCGCTGCTCATACGGTTGTTGGCTCTGTATTGGACGTAGTTAGCTGGCAGCGGCGTTCGTAATGCTCATCGAGCAATTTTCGGATGCACTATTTGTCAGGGGGAGGCGATTGGGGTGGATTGTCTTTACGAATGCTTCTTCCCAATTGCCCAAAGAGATGGCGCCATGAAGGCAAGAAATGGGGTTTTTGAAAGCCAGTAGATA
>DATEUZ010000029.1:0-7216 GCA_035282885.1 Patescibacteria group bacterium
AAAGTAACACTTTACATCAAGTCGTACTCCGGAAACAGACACAATCAGGAATATATCCAAAGAATCGAGAAATCCGGCGCTCGCATAATCTATCGCCCTCGCTGGTCCACAGGCCCGTTTCGAGTAAGCACGCTTTCCCATATGATCTGGATTATTCTCAAAGTCCAACCAGATGTGATTTTGACACATCTCCGCCTGCTCTCAGTTGGAATTACTGTCTTAAGTAAGCTTTTTTGGTGGAGAAATACAGCAGTTGTACTAAACGAAGGCATATTGCCTTCAAAACACCTCAAGGATGAGCTACCAAATTGGAGGAGAAGGTACTGGAAGCCTTTGATGAGATGGGCTTACTCCAGAGCAGACAGAGTCATCGTTCCGACCCGTGCCGTGAAGAGAGACCTTATGAATACATTTACGATTCCTTCAGATAAGATCTCGGTTGCAAAACACTGGACAGTAGGGAACAAACAGAATGTATTAAATCGTAGAAAGCTGGACGAGGTCTATGACCTAATTTATATCGGCCGCCTTGAGACGCAAAAGAACCTCTCTGCTTTCATCAATATAGTCAGAGAGCTGCAAAATCACCATCCACGTCTTAAGGCCTGCATTGTAGGCACTGGGGCGCTTCAAAATGAGTTGCGCAAAGAGGCAAGAAGCAAAAAAGTGAACCGAACGCTCGACTTTGCAGGACTGCAATACGATGTTACTCCTTTCCTTGAAGGGTCCAAAATATTTGTCTTAACATCACACTATGAAGGAATGCCGATTGCTCTTCTCGAAGCAAAATCAGTTGGTATTCCGGCGGTGATTGCCGCTTTTGAAGGCGCGGATGAAGTCGTTGATGAAGGGAAGGATGGATATATTTGCCATTCCAGAAAAGAATTTATCAACCGCATTCAACAACTGCTCAGGGACGAGAAGTTAAGAGACCAATTAGGAAGATATGCGAGAAAGCGAGCCATCGATGAATTTGGAATCTCGGCATTACAACATTTTTGCAACACGGTCATGGAGACGAGGAAGAAAGAAACAAGGAAGAAGCTGGCGACATGAAAGGGAAGCGGATGACAAACACCAACCTCATGATTGTTTTCTGGAACCTTGGGATCGGTGGTGTTCAAAGAAAAATACTTGATATTGTAAAGTATCTCGGATCACAGCGGGGATACCGCAATCTGAAAGTCCACCTCGTTCTAAGAGACAAAAGGCCATTTTCACTTGGGGAAAATGAAAAACTACCGCAGACATATATCCACTACTTCCCGGAGTCGATAAAGAACGCCTCTCGTTTCCTTTTCCCTCTCTATATCCTTTGGAAACTTTTACTGATCAAGCCAGATACAGTTCTTACATTTCTTCACATGGCTTCGATCTATAGCATCGCGACAACCCGAGTGGTGTTTTGGAGAAACACTAGGGTAATTCTCAACGAAGATATTCTCACTTCACCTGATGTACAGTCCAAAACAAAACGAAGGCTGATAGAATTGCTTTATCCACTTGCGGATAGAATTATTTCCCCTACAACGGCATCGAAAAACGATTTAGTGAAATACTTTAAGCTGATTTCAAAGAAAATTATCGTGATTCCTAACTGGACAGTAATGAAAGACAGAAATCCAGAACGTCATGAAAAATTCGATCTCCTTTTTGTGGGAAGATTCACAAAACAAAAAAATATTTCTCTTCTCATGCATGTGAGCAAACAGCTGATCGGTCTACATCCAGATATCAAGGTTTGCCTTGTCGGTGAAGGAGAGGAGCAAGAGTTCATAGAGGAATCGGTGAAGAAGGAAGGACTCGGAGCGAATATTTCAATAATAAAACCAACAGCAAATATCAGGAAATACCTGTTGCGAAGCAAAATATTTGTCTTAACATCACACTATGAAGGAATGCCGATTGCACTTCTTGAAGCAAAGGCGCTCGGTATACCTGCAGTAGTCACAAGCTATCCTGGGGCAGAGGAGGCTGTCGATAATGGAAAAGACGGATATATTTGTAACACGAATATAGAGTTTGTCGAACGAGTCCATCAGATCCTTTCTGATGAGACTTTAAGAGGAAAGCTCGGCAAATGTGCCTTAAAGAGATCTCGGAAGGAGTTCTCGACTTCCGCTCTGAGAAAGTTCCTAACAAACATTCTGGAAGCCATGAAAGAAGTAGTATAGGAAAGATCAGATGTGTGGAATCGCAGGATTCGTCGGAAAAACCTCAAAACAAAATCTGACAAAGATGCTTGCTTTGATCAAGCACCGCGGCCCCGATGGAGAAGGTATGTACTGGAGCCGGCAGGCAGGGCTCGGGAATCGACGGCTGGCAATTATCGATCGAAAAGGTGGAGCTCAACCGCAAACGAACGAAGATCAGACACTGACAATCACTTTTAACGGGGAGATTTATAACTTCCAAGATGTTAGGAAAGACTTAGCCAGACGAGGTCATCGGTTTAAAACACATTCAGACACCGAAGTCATCCTCCACGCGTATGAGCAATATGGCCCGAAGTGCCTTCAAGAGCTCAATGGGATGTTCGCTTTTGCTATCTGGGATAGCAAGCGGGAAACCCTCTTTGCTGCTCGGGATCGTCTGGGAATAAAACCCTTCTTCTTTACCAAGACGCGGAACAATTTCCTCTTTGCCTCTGAAATAAAAAGCCTGCTTACTCACCCGGAAGTGAAAAGGGAGGTGAATCTCAACGCGTTATCCTCATATTTAACCTTCCGCTATGTTCCTGAGCCGGAGACCATCTTTGAGAACATCTATCACCTTCCCGCAGGCCACTATCTCATGTTGAAAGGTGGGGAATTGATAATCAGGCGTTACTGGACATTGCCTGAGGAACAGATGACGATTACGGATGAAAACAAGATACAAGAGGAACTGCTTGAGTTACTGGAAGATGCGGTCAGGATGCAATTGATGAGTGAAGTGCCGGTCGGTTCATACGTCTCAGGAGGCATCGATTCAGCGCTATTAACGGCTTTTGCGACCAAACACAGCAAAAAGGTGAAATCGTTCAACGTTGCATTCGAAGACGGCCGATACGACGAATCGAAATACGCAACGCTCGTCAACAAGCACCTCAATCTTATCCCGACAACGATCAGGTCAGAACCGACCCAGATAGCGCGCTTACCGGAAATTATTTGGTATCTAGACCAACCATTAGCGGATGCTGCCGTCATTCCAACATTTATGATGTCCAAACAGGCAAAAAAACACATGGGAGTTGTTTTATCAGGAGACGGAGCAGATGAAATTTTCGCGGGGTACGATTACTATAAAAGACTCGTCTACGGAAGAGTACTTTATCGGCTCATACAAATATTTCCATTTTTTTCGAAAAATCCGATTGCCAGCAAGACAACTGTACTCGGGAGGATAGCTTCGTTTTTGGGACAAGATGGAGATATCATAGGACATCTCAAATCACATATTTCAGTATTCACCGACCAACAAAAAAAAGAGATAGTACAGCCAGAGCTTCTTCGATTTATTGAATTGGGAGAAGGCCAAGGGAGGGCAACAGATCATCTCTCAAAGATGGATCATTTAAATAAGCTTTTAAAGCACGACCTTTTAGTCTGGCTTCCGGGAGATTTACTGTTAAAAACAGACAGGATGACTATGGCGCACGGTCTTGAAGCACGGGTACCGTTCTTAGACCATCGCCTGGTTGAGTTTGCGACGCGACTTCCATCAAGCCTGAAGCTCAGAGGCAGAACCGATAAATACCTTGAGCGCAGGGTAGCGGAACAAATTCTCCCAAAGGAGATTGCCCAAAGGGAAAAACACGGATTCGACGTTCCTCTCAAGCAGTTTCAACCTCTAGCCAAATACATAATTTCAAAAAAGTCAACGAAAAATCGGGGCTGGTTTGTACCAGAGAAAATTATTGAGGTAGCCTATGGCACAAAAGACAATATTCAAAGACAACAAATGTTCTCTTTACTTGTCCTCGAAATCTGGGCTCAAATATTTCTAGACAAGAAAAGTCCTCAACAATTCGCAGAAGAGCTGCGACATGATCTGAGAAGCCGTGAAAAATGATAATGACTGATACAGAAAACATGAGCTTTAAAAAACAAAGCAGGATGGTATACCTCAAACTCCTTCTAATCGCTGTGATATCCACCGCAATAAGTGCATGTGCGGCATTGTGGATCGCGGAAAACTTTTTCTTCGATAAATTCTTTTATCAAAAAAGCCTAACCCACGGGTACTGGCCGCCAGAAAGATCGGACCTCAGTCTGAAAAGCTTTGGGAAAAGGGGAGAAGAAATTTTTGAGTTAAAAGAGTCTGCAAAAGACTTCAATCCTCACAAGTCAACTCCAGTATTAGGAGCTAAGGATGATGAGGTATTCACGATAGCAGTGTTTGGCGACTCGCTGGTATGGGGCAATGGCTTAAAAGAGAAGGATAGATTCGTTACAATCTTAGAGAAAAAGCTCAACAAAATTACGCCAACAAGAGTGCTTTCACTCGCCCATCCCGGCGACAGCCTGTTGGATAACTACATCAAGGTTCAAGTCACCTCCTCATATAAACCGGATATTGATCTTGTAATATTTACTCTCGTTGACAATGATCTATTCTTCAATGAAGAAACGAGATATAACGAAACTCTCTATAAAGAAATAATTTCAGGATGTAATAAAAAACCCCTCTTACGTACTTCGCAATTTGAACCGCTTAAAGACAGTACAGCAGAACATGAACGCTATATGTCAAATCTTGAAAAATCATTCAGCGATAAGTATGGGAATGTTTGTGTCTTTGAAACAATTGCGGCACGGCTTCCACAACAAAAGACAATGTACTTCATTTTTGGACCACAGTTTAATACTCCATGGATGATTGGAAGATTAAGAAAAACTCTAGAGGAAAACAAGCTAACGATTGTAACCCCTGAAACCCTCTCGGAGATAGAGTTCGGAAGCAGGGAATGGAAATCAATGTTTGTATCAAAGCAGGAACTTCACCCCTCCGTAACAGCAAACAGAATATTTGCAGAAAAACTATTTCAAGAAATCACGCTAAATCCAAGATGGGTATTCACGGAAGTGATGGGTCAATAACAATAGCGGGTCAATAATGAAACTCCAAACAGTAGAACAAAAAAAGCTCGCAGAGACTATAGGGAATAAGAGAAAGGGAAAATCAAAGAGAAATCATATAGTCCTGATATTGTTAAGCTTGCTTTCCTTCACAATAAGCCTCAAGGCATCACTCTGGATTGCGGAAAACTTTTTCTTCGATAAGTTTTTCTATTATAAAAGTATAAAGCATGGATATCTGATTCCTGGAAAATATCTTCCTTACCAAGCGTATGGAAAGAGAGGGCGAGACTTGGCAAGCCTTACAGAACAAACCAGGGAATTAAACGAGAGGAGAGGTGCACCCCAGATATTAGGGACAACGGATGACGGGGTATATACCATTGCAGTGGTTGGAGACTCTATGGTGTGGGGACAGGGATTAAGAGAGAAAGAGCGATTCGCAAATGTGCTCGAGCGGCGGCTAGACAGGATCTCCCCAACTAGAGTCATCTCATTGGGGTATCCCGGAGACAGCATGCTTGATAACTACATCAAGTACACACTGATGAAACACCTCAACCCCAGCATTGACCTTTATATTTTTGGTGTTGTGGATAACGATCTTTTCCTCAATAAACCAGACAGGTACGATTCAGCACTTTTTGAGGAAGTCGTAGATGTCTGCCGAGAAAAACCCTTGTTTTATGATCCTCCCTTCAACCCGTCCCAAGATGCGCAAGAGCACACCCAACAATACGCACAAAACGTCAAGATGTCATTCAGCGACAGCTATGCGAACCCCTGTATTTTCAAAAAAACTGCAAGCTTACTGCCTCAAAGAAACGCCATCTACCTCATCTTTGCCCCGAGATCCATACAATACGATCAGCACTTCAGCCGAATGGAAGAAATCATGCAGAGAAATGAGCTCTTCATCCTCACGGTGAGTCAATACTTTGAACAGATGAGCGGCCAAGAGCTGCACGAGAAGTACTACATTTCAGATGGAGAAGGGCATCCTTCCGCATTTGCAAACGAAATATTCGCACAAGCTCTGTTCCAAGAAATCACCCGGAACCCAAGATGGAGATTCACGGATTTGATGAAACGCTGAAAAAAGCCAACCGAGAATGAAGAAGATGCGCGGCATCAAGAAAAATAAGGTCGCAGACATTGTTGTGATCATCACACTTTGAACTTTCTTCAAAGATCAATGAGAAGATTCGAAAGAGAGTAGAAAGAGGAATAAGATTGCTTTTTATACTGCTCTGAATTGGTACTACGCTGTACAACGCAACACAAATTGAACCATACCTCTCGGCAAGAAAAGAGTATAGAGGTGAATACAGAATGATTGCGAATTGGCTTACGCAGCAACAATTTCAAAGGCCGACTGTAGTCGCGACGCTTCAGCGTGGCGGTGTTCAGTATTTTACAAACAATAACGATATGGAATTTTTAGAAGTTGAATACCACTTAAATCAATGCGGCACAATATCCTGTATCATTTTAAGTAATAGGCAATATTTTCAAAATAAAGACATATTATTCATTTACGATAGTTTCACACAAAAGTCCGGTAGCATCTACGACAATAAAGACGGAGTAAAGATATTCCAAAATATGGAACATTCCCAGGACAAGAAGTACTTTAGATTCATGCAGATGCTGGAAAGCGAAGACCGGTGGGTAAAAATCTATAAATTCAATATTTCTTCTTCATAGGAGGGTTTCGATGTCGAGGTTCCCAACCAACGCAATCGTCGCGGTGACTCTCAATTGTAACTCGCGGTGTACGATGTGCAATATCTGGCAGAACCGCATAACCGACGAGCTCAAACCCGAAGAGTTTCTCAAGCTCCCTGACAGTTTAAAAGATATCAACATCACGGGCGGTGAGCCATTCTTACGCATGGACCTTCCCGAAATCGTTGCCAATATCAAACTGGCGGCCCCGAAAGCCCGGCTTGTTTTGAGTACAAACGGATTTTTGCCAAAGGTTATCGAGAAAAATATTCCCAAGATTCTTCAAACGGATCCAGATTTTGCCGTGCGGGTCTCTCTCGATGGATGGAACGAAACACACGATCGAATTCGCAGAATTCCCAATGGCTTCAACATGATCATGGAGACACTCTCGATTCTCAAAGCTGCGGGAGTAAAAGATTTGG
>DATEUZ010000030.1:0-3219 GCA_035282885.1 Patescibacteria group bacterium
CTTTCCATTGGGAAATACAGACGAGGGCGGTACCTCCTGGCCTTTTTAGCAGCGATAAGTTTCGTGGTGTCGATCTATACCTATAACGGATTTCTTCTTTTCCTTCCTCTAGCGAGTATAGCGTTCGCTGCGTTTTTTGTATTCGTACGCAAGATTCAAGTAAGAGTCTTCTTAGTTTTCTTTCTTACATTTTGGATTCTTTCTCTTCCTCTTCTTATTCAGTCAATACAGGCAAGAGGAGGACCGCGGTTTGCTCATGTTGCAATTGTCAAACGGGTCGTCTGGGAAAAAGAAGCAGACCTTTATCCTCCCCTATTGCAAAGACGGGAAATCATTGTCCCAATACTGTTTCTAAAAAATTACCTGTCGCATTTCTCGCCGCAGTTCCTTTTTACGACAGGAGACAGCAATCCCCGTCACGGAACAGGATCTTTTGGAGTACTGTATCTCTGGGAAGGCGTCTTTGCGCTCATAGGGCTTCTGACTCTTTCGAAGAAACGCGAGCTTCTCCTCCTTTTTGTCCCCTGGATACTTCTTTTTCCTGTTGCTGCATCCCTCACCAAAGAATCACCTCATGCATTGCGGTCGATCATGCTTCTCCCAATTCCTCAGATACTTGCAGCGTGGGGGATACAGAGCGTGGAAAAATTGATTTCATGGAAAAAGGTAGCATCGATTCTCCTCGGTATCCTCATCGGTGGAACCTTTCTTCTCTTCCTCTACGAGTATTTTGTGAATTACCCGGTTTCCTCTTCCCGGCACTGGCAGTATGGGTACAAAGACATTGTTTCAACCTACGTGAAGAAAAAAGAGAGTGTCGATACAATGATCGTAACCACAGAGTACGCCCAACCTTACATTTTCTTTTTGTTTTATCTACAATATAATCCGGGTAGGTTTCAGAGTGAGGTAGAATTTGCACCAGTTGAAGACTGGGGAGTATCAAAAGTGGCATCGTTCGACAAACTTGAATTCCGACATATCAATTATGATGAGGACAAAAATTTGAAAAACGTGATCCTGGTCGGCACTCCTCAGGAAATTCCCGAGAGTGTCATTGCGCATAACCTGTATTTTCTCAATGGAGAGGCCGCGTTCCGGATGGTGAAACAATGAAAAAATTTTCCGTTGTCTTAGCGGTTTTTAACGAAGAAAAAAATATACGCGAATGTCTGGAATCGGTGAAATGGGCAGATGAAATCATTGTTGTTGACGGAACAAGTACCGATAAGACCGTTGAGATTGTGAAAGAATTTACGCCCCATGTCTTTGAAACAGACAATAAACAGCTTTTTCATATTAATAAGAACATGGCAATAGAGAAAGCAACAGGTGATTGGGTCCTGCAGCTTGATGCTGATGAAAGAGTCACCAAAGAACTGAAAGACGAAATGTTTCAGGTCATTGAATCAGACCCCCCGTATGCGGCTTTTTATCTTCCGAGAAAGAACTTTTTCTTAGGAAGATTCCTGAAAAAAGGAGGCCAGTATCCGGACTATGTAATTCGACTGTTCCGGTGTGGGAAGGCCCACCTCCCGGCAAAACATGTCCATGAACAAATGGTTGTTGACGGGCTCGTTGGAAGACTTTCCCACGAGCTGATACACATGGCCGACCCGACATTCGAGCGGTATTTGATGCGGTCAGACCGCTATACCAGCTTAGAGGCGACGCTCATGTTGGAAAAGGGTGTAAAACCATCTTTTTTCTTTGCAGTTTCCTCTCTTTTCATCAAACCAGTATCAACTTTTTTTTCTTTGTATCTCCGGCATAAAGGGTTTCAGGACGGATTCCCCGGACTTGTTTTTGCCATGTATTCCGGCATACACTATGCGACTTCCTATATAAAATTTTGGGAGAAATATAATGAAACGCATCGCCATTGACGTTACGCCGCTCACCTCAGAGCATCAATACAGAGGGATAGGGATCTATACCAGAAAACTTGTCGATGCGCTTCAAAAATACGGTAAAGGAGACGAATATCTCTTAACGAGTAGAGGACAAAAAATTCCTCCCTGCGACATCATTCACTATACGTATTTTGAGCCGTTTTTTCTGACTCTCCCGATGATGAAACCGGCGAAAACGGTTGTGACGGTTCATGACATGATTCCGTTCGTCTTTGCCGATCAGTATCCGCGGGGCATTCGCGGAGAGATCAAATGGCAGATCCAGAAAAAATCATTGATGGGAGTCAAAGCAATCATTACGGATTCAGAAAACTCAAAAGAAGACATTATGCGTTTTACGTCCTATCCGAAAGAAAGAATGTATGTCATTCCGCTCGCACCAGGTGAGGAATTCCGATTACTTCCGGAAGAAACAGAAGAACTCGCGTCAGCCAAGAAAACCTATCATCTTCCTGACACGTTTTTTTTATACGTCGGGGACGTCAATGTAAATAAAAATATCCCCAGACTGATCGAGGCATTTCATGATGTTCACCTGAAACACAAAGATGCGCATCTCGTTCTCATCGGTCGTGCCTTCGGTAATACGCACTTACCGGAGACAAAAGAAATCATGCATCTTATTAAAACGCTCGATCTTGAGACAGTGGTGATGCGTATTTCAGAGCTTTCAACAGAAGACGAAGATGATCTTGTTGCGATCTACAATCTCGCGACCTGTTATATCCAGCCATCGTTATATGAAGGCTTCGGAATACCGGTTCTTGAAGCTATGGCCTGCGGAGTTCCCTGTCTCGTTGCTCAAACATCCTCGCTTCCTGAGGTTGCTGGAACAGCTGCAGTGTATCTTGATCCGTTCGACAAGGAAGATATAGCGCAAAAGATGGAATATATGCTGACGGTCGATGCAAAAGACTACAACACATTGAAAACTCGCTCATTAGATCAGGCGAAAAAATTTAATTGGGAAAAAACAGCACAGGAAACAATGAGGGTGTATGAAGAGGTATGCAGAACTTAAATTTGTTGTTTTGTCATTTCTGGTCTGGAGAGCGTCCCTCTTTCTTATAGCCTGGCTCGCATCATCCTTTCTCCCTCTCAGAGACGGATTCTTAGGGTGTGGAACAGTTCACTATCGGTTAAATCCAATACTCTGTTCGCAGGCAAATTTTGACGGGGTCCCGTACCTGATGATTGCTGAACGAGGGTATGGGGCGTATCAGCAGGCCTTTTTCCCTTTGTATCCGCTTTTGGTCAGAAATCTTAGCTTCATCTTCGATGGAGACCTTCTTAAGACCGGCCTTGT
>DATEUZ010000031.1:0-2972 GCA_035282885.1 Patescibacteria group bacterium
ATCCTACTCAAAAAGAGATAACGTTCGATTTAACAGCAAACGTAACGCCCGGCACAATAAAGGAAAAGTAGCAAAGCGAAAGAACAAAAGGAAGAAGAGATGAAACTAGTTAAAAAAGTGGTGCTCGGGTGTATGATGTTCATTCCCATTTTTGTTCTCTTGTGGTTTGTTGTCGATCGGTACAAAGAAGAGATTTCTTTGTACCTCGAAGGAAAAAGGGTTTCTACTCAGCCCGTTCGAAGTGAGTCTAACGATGAAGGAGTCGTTCATACTCTTTCTGAACAAGTCACACCTAAAAAAGGTTTTTCCCTAAACATTGACTGGAGTGATATTGGAGTAAAGCTTGTCCAATCCGGAGCCATTGATATGAAAAAATATACGGATCGGTATAAAAATCCTTCAGAAAGAGATCTTTTTTCATATCTGACGGAGAAGAGCAAAAAAGGGCTGGCCATTACAAATGAAAATGCCTCTTTCTGGCTGAACACCTTGTGGGCTTTTGGACTCACACAGAAATCTGACGTACTGGAAAAAGGGGTGATGGGAACTACATACAAAGACAGGATTGGAACGTTTGCCTCAACTGGCGGGTGGACATTAGGGCAGAAGGATGCGGATGAGCTTTTTGACTCACAAGAGATCGTTCGATTAACGGATGAACAGCAAGATCTTGTGTGGAAGATCGCGGACGGTATTTATCGACCATGTTGCGGAAATCCCACATCATTTCCTGACTGCAACCACGGAATGGCAATGCTCGGACTTCTGGAGATCATGGCGAGCCAGGGCTTTTCAGAAGAAGAGATGTTTAATGCAGCACTTGCATTTCAATCATACTGGTTCCCACAGACCTATACAGAAATTGCCTATTACTTTCAGGAAAAGGAACATGTGTCATGGCGTGATGTTGATCCGAAACGGGTTCTTTCTTCGGAGTTTAGTTCCTCCTCCGGCTACCAGGCTTTGCAAGAAAAAATCAAAGATCTTCCACGATTACCAGGATCAACAGCTCAATGCGGAGTATAAAAAAATGAAAAAAAGCACTCATATCATCCATATCCTTCTTTGTCTGCTTCCAATTTTGGTGGTATTTGGAATAGTTCAAGGCCCCCGACTTTTTGGAAAGACACCCTCTGTACAAACACAAGCAGTGCCGAATAACAGTGAAAAAACGATTTCAGTAAGCGAATTAGAAACATTTCTTCAGCAGAAAAATGTTTTTCTTCTCGATGTACACACGCCGGAACAACTTCACATTCCAGGGACAGATGCGTTTCTTCCGTATACCGATATAGAAAGGAATCAGGAAAAACTTCCGCAGGATAAAAGTGCTCCGATCGTCGTGTACTGCCGTTCTGGAGCTATGAGCAAAGAAGCGCAGAAAACGCTTTCTGCGATTGGATATACAAACGTGTACGACCTCGAAGGCGGGACAGATGCGTATAAAGGGGAAGTGCAAGTTGTTGCTCTTGATCCTCGGGAGATGGACCTTGGAACAGTCATATATGGAGATGTTGCTGAGACTGAATTTACGTTGGTGAATTTCTCGTCTTCACCACTCACCGTGACTCGCGTTTCGACATCATGTGGATGTACGAGTGCTCGTGCAGAAAAAGAGACACTTGCACCTTACGGGAAGACGAAGATTTTTGTCTCGTTTGATCCAGCTATTCACAAAGATGATAGCGATCTCGGAGATGTCACGCGGACTATTTATATAGATACCGACAATGAGTCATTTTCTCGGACAGAGGCGTCTATTCATGCAATCGTTATAAAAAATGTGCAAAAATAAAGGAGGGAATCATGGAAAAACAAGCATTTTTGTACGGAGTCGTTGGATTACTTGCGGGGAGCCTCTTGACTCTTTTTGTCTCGGCTACTGCTGTAAACAACAATATGAATGGAATGATGAGGATGATGGGTATGCGTCCTCAGGGAAACCAGTTAGATGAGGGATGTCCGGTAGGAGGAGACGAACACCATGAGGTTGGGATGGGCTCTAGCATGGACGAGATGATGGAATCCATGACAGGGAAGACTGGTGATGAATTTGATAAGGCGTTTCTTGACGCAATGATGGTTCATCATCAAGGGGCAATTCAAATGGCTGAGGAAGCAAGAAGAAGCTCTAAACACATGGAACTTCAGAATTTGGGTGATGACATCATAGAAGCTCAGCAAAAAGAAGTCGATATGATGCAAGAGTGGAAAAAACAGTGGGGATATTAATTTCTTTAAAAGGAGGTGAAAAAGCATGATACGTTCAATACCGTTTGCTCATGCAGGCGCCGTTCTGATGGCAGGATTTTACCTCTTGTGTGTTGTCCTGTCGTACGTAGCGCCTGAGTTTTTGTTCTCAATTGCTCAGTCATGGGTTCACTCGCTTAACCTAGAAGTGTTGAGGGACATGAATCCAATCAGTCTCGGGTCAGCAGTTACAGGTTTTCTTACCAGTACTGTTGCCACATGGATAGTTGCATACGTGTTTGCTGAAACGTATAACAAGCTGTCTGGAAAGAATCGGTAAAAACAGAGAATGACAGAGGGATAGGGTATGTATCAGGTATCACTGATAGCAAGTTTTTTTGCTGGTATGGTCGCGTTATTTGCACCGTGTTGCATCTCGTACTTGTTGCCAGCGTACCTAGGGAACATCTTTAAGGAGAAACAAAAGATTCTTCTGATGACATTTGTTTACTCCGTTGGTATTTTCGTGGTGTTATTTCCAGTACTTTTAGGCGCAAAGGTTCTCTCAAGTCTTTTCTTTGAACTTCATGATCAAACGTACTATATCGGTGGGGTCATTATGATGGGAGTTGCCATATTATCTCTTCTTGGATTAAAGCTTCCGATGCCCCACTTCGGCGTATCGACCTCAAGGGACCAACCAGACCTCCTTTCGACATTTACCTTGGGAATTTTCTCAGGAATAACGTCCGCGTGCTGCGCACCAGTAGTTTTGGGAGTGA
>DATEUZ010000032.1:0-3036 GCA_035282885.1 Patescibacteria group bacterium
CAAGACACGGCGGCAGTAAAGTCGAAACGGTTTTTGTGGGTAGCGGTGGTGTTTTTTATCATTCTTGGAATCAGTGTCTTTTGGGGAATTTTAAGAAAACAGACAGAGGAGAAACGGGCAGAATTTACCTCACTATATGGATCAGCGCACACGAAATACGAAGAAGGACTGGGTCTTCTTGATATTAATGTAAAAACCGCACGGGCATCATTACTCCAGGCAAAAGAAAAACTTCTTGAAGCGGAAAAACTTCAGGTTGAAAAGAAAAAAACAGAAGAATTAAAAAAAATGATAGAAGAAAAACTTGTGATTGCCCGGCGAGAATATGCGCCAACACTTGAAACATTTTTCCCCCTTTCTCTTATTAAAGACCAGGCGAAAGGGACATCATTGGCGCTTTTTGAAAAGAAGATCGTGGTTCTTGACGCGACAAACGCTCTGTTATATCAAGTTGATGTGGATACCAAACAGGCGGACATTGTTGGTGGAGGAAAAGACGTCCTTTCGGATGCATTTGCAGTCGCGTTTCATGGAAATAGGGCGTATGTCTTATCAAAAACAAGCGGCATTATTCGGTTTGAGACGAGCTCCGGAGAACGATTGATTTTTGAAAAAGAAACCGTCTGGGAAGACCTTGTTGACGTGTACGCATATGCAGGGAACTTATACCTGCTTGATCGAAATGGATCAAAAGTCTGGGTGTATAAATCTTCCTCTGAGACAAAGACCGGATTTTCAGGAATCCAAAGTTGGTTTAGCCAGGGAGAAAATTTTGACCTTTCGGGGAGCGTTCGTTTGTCTATTGATGGGGCAATCTGGATTCTCTTTGGAGACGGGACGATGGGACGCTTTCTGTCAGGGACAAAACAAGCCTATCGTCTCTCGGACCTTGAGGAAAATCCCCTGATAAGCGCATCCGATCTTTTTGTGAACGAAGAAACTACATTTGTCTATGTGTTAGATAAAGACCAGGGGAGAATGGTTGTATATGTTAAAAATACTGGCGAATACCATTCACAGTATAGGGCCGAGGCATTCAAACAAGTCAAAGACTTCGTCGTCTTGGAAAAAGAGAAGAAAGTGATTGTGTTGACAGATACCGCTTTAGAGACTTTCGACCTCCTTTCACCCTGATGCATCCTCACGTATAATATACTTATGAAGAAACGCTTAAAAATTGTGAACCGTCGTGTGTATCACGAGTATATTTTAGGTGAGCGGTTTGAGGTAGGCATTGTACTGACAGGTGCCGAGGTGAAATCGATTCGTGAAGGACGGATTCAGCTCGTAAACAGCTTTATTCATATTAAAAACGGGGAAGCCTGGCTGACGAATGCGCAGATTCCTGCGTATAAGTACGCCGACAGCCGGGAATACGATCCGCTTCGCTCACGGAAGCTCCTGATGCATAAAAAGCAGCTTCGGCTTCTGGAGGCCCATCTGGGGAAAAAGGGAGGGGTGAAAGGCGTCTCTCCGGGTTTGACGATTGTGCCTGTTTCGTGCTATACTACGCATCATCGGATCAAGCTTGAGATTGCACTTGCACAAGGGAAAAAGACCTATCAGAAAAAGGAAGCAATCAAAAGAAAAGACCTTGAACGCGAGTTGCTGCGAGAGCTCCGAGGAAAAGACACGATTCGGGGATGACAAGGCTTCGACGTGTACAGTACATTAAAAACTGCAAGCCGTCAACGGTTGTACGACGTTAACTCAACCAAAACTGTACCTGGCACAACTCAGGTTTTTAAACCAGCAGATTATGCTGGTCCGGCTCGCGCGTACGCTTTTGCGTAACGCATGAATCGGTGTTCGTATACATTTTTCTCGCTGAATATATACGGGCATAAACAAAGGCGGGATACAAGGAAAACAATGGTGACAATTTTCCCCATGCACGTTGTGTTACCTGCGTTATCGTATATCTTCTTCATCGGGTCATACGATGACAAAGACAAAAAAGATGAAGTACGCTTGTAGACGTTTTTATTGACTTTATACGGACGCGGGTTCAATTCCCGCCATCTCCACAAAAACCACTATAACCGCTTCGTCAGAACCCGGGCTACGAGCCCGGGATGTGAAGACGAAGTAAGGTTTCAAGCTTCCGTGGTACTATGCGACGAAGCGCTTGTAAGCTTAGAACAAAGAGCCGCAGACTTTAAGTCGGCGGAGGCTTATAATGAAATTGTATGGATGGCTTTCTCAACCTCTTGTTTCCGCCGTATTGTGTCGGTTGTGGAACATTCTTCTTCCCTTCACGCTACAAGTACCTCTGTGACAGATGCGAAAAGAGGATTTCTTCAGTGAATCCGCAGCGGTGTCCGTATTGCGAAAAACAAAGCCCTTTTGGGATGACGCACGTTTCATGCGAACGGAGATTTGGTTTAGACGGGCTATTGTCGTGTGTGTTGTATACGCCTCCGATCACCAGACTGATACAGGCCTGGAAGTATCGGTTCGCAAGGGATGTGGAGAAAGACATTGTTTTTTTGACCCGGCAGAAAGTTGTGGAGGCAACCTCTTTTTTCTGTTCAGATATGGTGGTCGTTCCTCTTCCAAGCGCAACGCGGCGTTTGTTCTGGAGAGGATTTAACCCCCCACTGACGCTCGCCCAGGAACTTTCCAATCTCTATTCTATGGAGGTATGCCAGGTATTAAGAAAACGGTTCGGAAAACCCCAAGTGGGGCAATCACAGAAAGAGCGTTCAATGAATGTCAGGGGAGCTTTTGAATTGATTGAAAAAGGTCGTGTGCAAGGGAAAAAGGTTCTGCTTGTTGATGATGTGTGGACAACAGGATCAACCCTTAAAGAAGCAGGAAAAATATTAAAAAGAGCTGGTCGGGCACGACGTGTGTACGCACTCACATTCGCGCGTTCGTTGTCTCATCGAGGCTGATTTGATATACTTGTGCAAGCACAAACGTGGAGGGGTGGCTGAGTGGTTGAAGGCGACGGTCTTGAAAACCGTTATAGTCGCAAGGCTATCGTGGGTTCGAATCCCACCTCCTCCGCATAACAGGGGGAGTTCATTAACA
>DATEUZ010000033.1:0-2652 GCA_035282885.1 Patescibacteria group bacterium
CCCGCCACTCAATCTCTTGAACGATACAGCGGGGGGCGAGGCGGATAGAGGAGATATTAAGAAAAACGCCGCAACCATCGAAAATACTCTTGAGAGTTTTGGAATACAAGCGAGCGTTACTGAAGTTAACCCAGGTCCAGCAGTGACGCAATATGCATTAGAGATCGCGTTGGGAACAAAACTTTCAAAAATTACGGCACTCCAAAATAACCTCGCCTTAGCGCTTGCAACGAAAACAGGGTCATTACGAATCGAGGCACCAATTCCCGGACGACCGCTCGTTGGGATCGAAGTGCCGAACATTACACCACAAATCGTCACTCTGAAACAGATGTTGGTTTCAAAGCAGATGCAGCAAACCCGAGAGAAACTTGTGATACCGTTGGGGTTGAATGTCGCAGGAGATGCTGTGGTTTTTGACATTTCGAAGATGCCTCATGTCCTCATCGCGGGGCAAACCGGTTCAGGGAAATCCGTCGCAATCAATAGCTTTATCGCGACACTTCTCTTTCGAACGACACCGACAGAAGTAAAGCTTATTCTGGTTGATCCAAAACGTGTCGAACTCACAGGATACAATGGTATTCCTCACTTATTGACGCCAGTCATTGTAGAAGTGGATAAAGTTATTTCTGCTTTAAAATGGGCGATTAACGAGATGGAGAGAAGGTACAAGCTCTTCCAGTCAGCCGGCGAGAAAAACATTGAGGAATATAACTCTGCGAGTGGCTTTCAAGCGCTTCCCTACATTCTGATTTTAATTGACGAGTTAGCTGATATTATGGCCTATGCTCCGTCGGATGTTGAGGATTCCATTTGTCGTCTGGCCCAGATGGCAAGGGCAACCGGAATACATCTTATTCTCTCAACCCAACGACCATCCGTTGACGTGTTAACAGGTCTTATCAAAGCAAACATTCCCTGTAGGGTCGCGTTTACCGTAGCTTCCATGATTGATTCTCGGGTGATTCTTGATATGCCCGGAGCAGAAAAGTTGCTTGGGAGAGGGGATATGTTATTTATTCCTCCCGATCAGGCGAAACCGCAACGGATTCAAGGAACCTTTGTTTCATCAGAGGAGACGAGAAAATTAGTGAAGTTTCTACAAGAGACAGGGGTTGCCCCCGAATACACTGAAGAAGTGACGGAGATGCAAACGCATGTCTCAATGGCGCATATGATTGGAGACGAAGAAGCGGATGATTTTTTTGAACAGGCAGTGGAGACAGTCTGTCAATACGACCGTGCCTCGGCATCACTTCTGCAACGAAGACTGAAAGTCGGGTATGCGCGAGCAGCCCGTATCCTCGATCAACTCGAGGAGGCTGGTATTGTCGGTCCAGCAGAGGGTGCAAAACCAAGGGAAGTTCTTATAAGAAGCGTTGAAGAATACAGACAGGCAAAGGAACAACAAGAAGGTTAAACCCATAAAAGTACAGATGAAGACAGCAGGAGAAATCCTCAAAGAAGAACGGATTCGGCAAGGATATACCCTCGAAAAGATAGAAGACGTTATAAAAGTTCGTAAGAAATTCCTCATCGCAATTGAGGAAGATCACTACGAGGAACTCCCAGCCGGAGCTTTTGCGAAAGGGTTTGTACAAAATTATGCAGTTTTTTTGGGACTTGACCCGGAGAGAATTCTGGCTATCTTTCGGCGATCGTTTGACGAAAGTCAAGAAAAAAAACTGCTACCGAAGGGACTCACAGAGCCGCTGAACAAACCTCCTCTGGTTGTGACGCCAACAACAGTCGTCGTTGTCTTGGTTCTTTTCTGTCTCGTTATTTTTTTCGGATATTTATTTCATGAATACCGTTCCTTCGTCGGAGCTCCCTTTCTCCTTGTCGAATTTCCTGCTGAAAATGCAAAAGTACAAAGCGAAACGATTGATATCACAGGAAGAACGGATTCTGAGTCAATCCTCCGTATAAATGGGCAGGAAGTTCCTGCCTCTGAAAACGGTGTTTTTGTCCAAACTGTCGTTCTTCAGGACGGAGTAAACGCGCTCCAGATCGTTGCCGAAAACAAGTTCCAAAAAAAGACGACTGTCATACGACACGTCATTCTCGAACCAAACTAGAGTTGCTTGACAGCTAGGTAAAAATATACTACCCTGCCATCTAGTAAAGACTCTGAAAGGACCTGCCCATGGTTGACATTACTCAAATTCTTCTTGTCTTTGTCATTATTTCCCTTACGTCGATTCTTATAATCATCGGTATTCAACTCATTCTTATCCTGCAAGAAGTACGGAAATTTCTTCTTCATGTCAATGAATTAACAGAAAAAACCGACCTTTTCTTCGAAAGGATAACAAACCCGCTGAATAGTTTGTCAGGCGTCGTTTCTGGTATTTCATCTGTCTTTCACCTCGTCCGTTCACTTCGGGAGAAGAATCGTGATAGTAAAGAGGAATAATACGGTCACTCATGTCCACGATTCAGGTGGAATCTCCGCTTTTTTGGGATTTCTCGTCGGTGCTATTGTCGGCGCTGCCTTCGTGTTCTTGTATGGAACAAAAGAAGGAACAAAGATTCGCCATACGATTCTTCATAAAGACGGTACTGTTTTTGAAAAATTGGAACAGCTTATCTCAAAAGTCGAAAAAGAAACAAATAGGATGGAGAAAAAGACCACAGAGGTGAAAAAAG
>DATEUZ010000034.1:0-4118 GCA_035282885.1 Patescibacteria group bacterium
CACACTCTCGGCAGACCAGACATTCTCGCTCTCCTACAACGCCAACAAACTGGCAAAAGCACTCACCTTTAGACCATCTACAGAAGCTGGACTCGGTCCGCTGACAGTCGAGTCCTGGTCAGAAAAACTTGACTAGAATAATAGTACCTCGAGAGAGGAATTTCCTCGGTTTCTCAGAATCGAATCAAAGAGTGCTTCCTTCGACATTCTCTCTCTTTTCCCATCTTGTGTAATCCTTTATAATCAGCTGAAAATCGTACGACATGAGAAAAACACTTCCACCTATTCTTCTTTTCATAATCTCACTTTTGATCCCGCTCGTAACGGGATTTTTAGGTGCCCTTGTTACAACTCCTGCCATACCCACCTGGTATGCTACCCTTCATAAACCGATCTTCACTCCACCGAATTGGCTGTTCGGACCAGCCTGGACGACAATGTATATTCTTATGGGAATAAGTCTTTTTCTTATCTGGAGGAAGTGGATGCAGCATCCTCTTGTTCCTCGCTCACTCCTTCTTTTCGGAGTACAGCTCATTATGAACCTCGGATGGTCTGTTGTCTTTTTCGGGTTGAAATCTCCGCTTTTCGCCTTTGCTCACATTATCATCTTGTGGGGATTCATCCTTCTTACACTGATACGTTTCTTTAAAATATCACGTCTTGCTGGGCTTCTTCTTGTCCCATATCTTCTCTGGATCACCTATGCTTCGATCTTAAATGGAAGCATTGTTCTCTTGAACAGATAGCCTGATACAAGCCCTTTTCGTCAAGACAAAAAACTATATATATTCAACAAATCGAGTTTGCGTAGGCAAACGAGAGTCTTTGAATACATATTTTCTTGCGAGAGTTGCAAACTCGAGAAAAAAGAATATACAATAAAAACGAAAGGACACAGAAAATGCGTGTTGCTTTTTTGTTTAACGTCAGACATACCTACCCCGACCCGAATGACCCTGCCTCTCAGCGGGAGACGGACTTCGACGATCCCAAGACGATAGAATACATCACGTCACACTTACGACGGTGTGATTACGACGTACTTCCAATTGAAGCCAACGAAGAGGCGTATTTGACACTCTACAAGGAACGCGACTCCATCGACATTGTTTTCAACTATGCAGAGGGAATCTACGGAAGAGACAGGGAAGCCCAAATTCCCGCAATGCTTGAGATGCTTCGGATTCCCTACACAGGATCAGGCCCGCTGACGCAGTCCTTAGGACTTCACAAAGTCAAAGCGAAAGAAGTCGCACTTGCTCATCACATACCGACACTTCCGTATCAACTTTTCAAATCTGCTTCCGACGAAATCCTTCAGGAACTTAGATTTCCTCTCATCGTCAAACCAGTAGCGCAAGGATCATCGGCTGGTATTACGAATAAAAGTGTCGTTCGGTCAAAGGAAGAACTTATCCTACAAATCGACTGGGTTATTAGTTCATTCCATCAACCCGCACTGGTCGAACCGTTTCTCTCCGGCAGAGAGTTTTCCGTTCCAATGATCGGCAATCCACCGGTTCTTCTCCCGATTATTGAAGCGGATCATTCTTCCTTACCGAAAGGGTACCTACCTCTTGATTCGCTTGAAGTCAAATGGTTTTTAGAAGAAGAATCTCCTGAGAATCATCTTCGCTGTCCAGCACTGATAGAGGACTCGCTGTATAAAAGAATCGAAGAGATCTGTCTTCATACCTGGGAAGCGTTAGAAGTTCGGGATTGGTGCCGAATCGACATACGCTGCGATGAATACACGAACCCGTATTTTCTGGAAATCAACTCGCCTCCCGGGATGATACCTCCGGAAATTTCAACGACCTCTTACTTTCCGCTCGCCGCGCGAGTTGCCGGGATGGAATACGATGAGCTTTTGAAGAAAGTGCTCGAAATAGCAATTGATAGGTCCCACAAGAACCACTCCTACAGCTTCTGAGTTGCGAGTTGTCCGCAGGCTGCGTGGATCTCATCACCCATTGTCACACGGATGGTAGAGGATATTCCCTGTTGCGTGAGGATTTCCTGAAATCTTCGGGCTTGGTTTCTGCTTGGTCTTTCAAACTGTCCGTCAGGAATCGGATTATAGGGGATTAAGTTCACGTGAGCAGATCTTTCATGGAGAAGACGGGAAAGCTCTAACGCGTGCTCCTCCTGATCATTCACTCCCTTCAAAAGAACATATTCGTAGCTCACTCTTTTATGCGTGCGATTGGCGTACATATCGAGAGCCTTCAAAAGGATCTCGAGAGGATAGACTTTTGCAACAGGCATCAGTGTTTCCCGAAGTTTCTGGTTTGGCGCATGAAGGCTGATCGCAATTTGTCCCTCGAAGCCGTGAGAGAAAAGTGTTTCAAGCTGCGGGACATAGCCCGAACTACTTATCGTAATTCGTCTGTCGCTCATCCCGAATTTCTTAGGATCAGTAAGAACTGCCACTGCCTTTTCTACTTCTTCAAGATTGAGCATCGGTTCACCCATCCCCATAAAGACAATCTGCGAAACTTGCTCGTCTTCTTTCCTCAGAAGTCTTTGGGAAAATAAGACTTGATCGACAATTTCCTGAGCTGAAAGGTTTCCCTGAAAGCCCATTCTTCCTGTCGCACAAAAAATACAGCCGACAGGACACCCAACCATACAGCTGACACAAACCGTGTTCCTTCCGTCTTTATGCCGCATGAGGACAGACTCAATGAATTTTCCGTCAACAACTCTTTTCATCAGAGCTTTATAGGTATCTTTCGTAAGTGAAACCTGAAGCTTCTCTAACGTGAGACTTGAGAATAAGACTTTTGTTTTGAGTTCTTCGCGTAATTCCTTCGGCCAGGTCGTGAGCTCGTCAAAAGACGAAATGGCCTGCTTATAAAACGCAAGGTAAAACTGATTCAGCCTGTATGATGGCAAGTTATGATCTTTCGCAAACTGTTCAATCATACCCCGTATTGTATCATTCCTCCCTTCTTGCTTTTTTCATCTTCTTCACCTTGAATAGAAGTAAGAGTATATTGTATGCACGCATTCCGTTCATTCGTTTCTCTTTCACCTTCCCACGCAACATTCATGACGTATGGACTCATCATGTTTCTTGTCTCAACAGGAGATGCCATTTTAAGCTATGCCGTACCCGTCTTTCTCGAAGACACGCTCTCTAATCCTTTCTGGATGGGCATTATCCTTTCAACTTCTTCTGTCGTCGGACTTTTGGCTGACCTTTTCATCGGCGAATGGTGTAAGGAAAAAGGATATTCATTCTTCTTATGTTGGATGTTCGTGATGGCCGCTGCTTTTCCGCTGTCACTTCTGTTTCTTCCGGCCGTTGTTCCTGTTTTCATCCTTGCAATGGCTTTTTGGGGAGTGTATTACGAACTCATTCAGTTTACGAACTACCATTTTGTCCACACATTCTTGACGCGAAACCAACACGCATCTGCCTGGGGAATCCTCTCACTTTTCTTTAGCTTCGCCTATTTTCTCGGCCCGATTCTTGCTGGAAGGTACCTCGATGAATCACTCAAAACTCCTTTTATCGTGGCTATCCTCATCCTCACGTGTGGACTTCTAAGCTTCATGTTATTTCTTCACCGGTATCATGAGAAAGGGGTAAACCAACACCCGCGTCGTGTGCGCAAAAACATTTTTACAGAACTTCAGGTGTGGGCTGTTCTGTTCCGTTCCCTTTGGCCGCTCTGGTTTTTTCATCTCACGCTTAACCTTATCGACGCAACGTTTTGGTCTATCGGAACCGTTTTTTCAGAACAGCTACGTTCAACGCATCCTTTAGGAGCATTCTTCTTTGTCGCATATATGCTTCCAGCTTTGGTCGTTGGCTTTTTTGTCGGAAGATTAGCCCAACCGTTTGGCAAGAAAAAAATTGCTTTTCTTGCAGGTCTGGGATGCGGGTTTTTCCTTTTCTTTGCAGGACTCACAACTCACATACCGCTCCTTCTTCTTTTTGTGTTCCTTTCATCTGCCTGCAGCGCCATCGCGTCTCCTGAACTCTCAGCGACATTTGAGGATTACGTGTCAAGGCTGGGTAATCGTGGAAATGAACTGGTCGGGCTCAATCAGACAGCAAGTAGCGTTGCCTATATTATCGGACCTGTCCTTGCGGGAGGAGTCGC
>DATEUZ010000035.1:0-2779 GCA_035282885.1 Patescibacteria group bacterium
TTTCTGCAGCGTTTCCCACAATAAGAAAACCCGAAGAAAAATTCTTTTTTTACGATTCCTTTCCTCTCCTTTTTTAAAGACTTTTCCTCTTTTCCACTTATCCAGATCTTCTACTATTATTACTTCTATATATGATATAATCTTTCACGCGTACCCTTTTTGATAAAAGCATGTGTATAAGAGTGTTATGGATGTAACGATCTTCCTCATAATTCTTGCTACCATTCTTCTCCTCGGAGCATATCTTCTTGGTCGGTCTCACGGAAAAACACAAATTCAACCATTGCCCACAGACTTCATTTCGATTTATAATGACATCAAAGAACTGCCCTCGAAAATCCTTGCTGTCATTCAAGGATCAATCAATCCTCAAAAAGGAAAAGTCGCTGAACTTTTGACATACGCCGAGTTACGGTATGATTATGACAGGATCATCCCCTTGGGACATCCGATTGATTTTATCGGGATAAAAAATGGGAAGAAGGTTGATTTTATTGAGGTGAAGAGCGGGGAATCTCAGTTGTCTTTTGAAGAAAAAGCGATTCAGGAGCTTATAAAAGAAGGAAAGGTAAACTTTCGACTGATACGAATTACGAACGAAGAAGTTGACATGTTGCACACAAAGGAGGAAGAAAAGCTATGAAGTTCACCTGCTTGAAAGAAAGTCTCGCAAAGTATCTTACCATCGTTTCTCGGAATGTTTCAACCAAGGCAACACTTCCGGTCCTCTCAAATATTTACCTCCAGGCAAAAGACGGACGAATTAAGATGGCGGCAACAAACCTCGATACCGGAGTAACTGTTTGGATTGGGGCGAAAGTAGAGGAAGAAGGGGAATTGACGATTCCGGCAAAACAATTCCAGGAATTTATTAATTCGCTTCCCGCGGAGAAGATAGAATGTAAGACGGAAGAGCAAAAATTGTATATTACCTGTGGACACTATTCGGCGGTCATTCATGGCATTGTTGCCTCAGAATTCCCCCCGATTCCGACATCTGAGGAAAAACCCACTATAAAAATTTCCGCAAAAGAATTTTTGAAAGCGGTCAATCAGGTTGCCTATGCTGCTGCCACAGATGAAGGAAGGCCAGTATTAACAGGCGTTTCATGTCTCTTCTCAGACGGGAAACTGTCCCTGGCGGCAACAGACGGATATAGGCTTTCGGTAAAAGAGTTGGGGGTAGGGAAGATGGAGAAAGCGCAGTCATCTCTTATTCTTCCGGCAAAAAGCCTTTTGGAGGTAGCACACATTGTGCAGGACATTGAGGGAAGCGGTGAGGAGATTGCCATCACCGTAACACCTAAGTCAAACCAGGTTATTTTCTCTTTGAAAGAAGTTGAACTTGTGACGCGCTTAATTGAGGGACAATTTCCTGACTATCAGAAGATTATTCCGACCTCTCATACCACTACAGCAACCATTGATACGGAGGAGTTTTTACATGCAGTAAAAGTTGCCTCGATCTTTGCCCGGGATAGCGCGAATGTTGCAAAACTGCAGTTCCAAAAAGAGGGACACCCAATTCAGCTCATGGCAAATTCTGCCCAAGTTGGGGAAAATAAAACGGTTATGGACGCAGCTGTTGAGGGAGAAGAAAACGAAATAGCATTTAATACGCGGTATTTAATAGATTTTCTTGGAAGCATTTCCGATAAACAGGTCCGCTTTGAAATGAGTGGGCCAAAAAAGGCTGCACTATTTAAGCCGGTCAAAGACGAAACACTTCTTCATATCATCATGCCGATTCGGGTGAGTGAATAGGGAAGTTCTACTGACTTTTGGTTGTGAAGAAATAGATATTGAGTTGTTTTTCCGGATCGTCGGCTCCTTGATCTTTAAACCACTGAAGAGCCGCCTGCTTTGCTTCTTCTGATTTTCCGCTTGGGGCAGTGACGGTGAACTGGTTGAGATTTTCTGAATAGGTAATTGAGAAAAGGCTCCCTTGTTTATAAGGGACACGCTTTGAAATCCACGATGAATATTGTTGTGTTAAAGAAGAGGTTGTGTATTCACTTTCTTTTAATGCGGGGACATAAACAGATACGGTGAATGGGTTTCCCTCATAGGTTACAGAACCCTGAAATACATATACAGGAGCAAGAACATCAGAAAAAAGATCAACGTAATGGACAAGGAGCACCTTTTGAACAAGAAGAGAATCAATTTCACCCGGGCTAATCATAGGGCTATCTATGTAAAATTGGGTCGCTGCAGATGAGATAGCCATGAGAGTACCTTTTTGGAGAAGAAGGTCGTTTTTTGCCTCCTCGAGTTGTTTTAGCAAGTGGGGTTCAGATTTTGATGCGTCAATAACCTTCCCTCTTGAGTCTATAAACTCCAGAATAGCCCCATCTTTAGAAAGGTAGACTGTAACAAGCGCCTGGGTTGGATCATTCCCAATAATTTCCCAACTATCAAGTTTTGGGGTTAATTTCGTAAGGAAAAGAGAAGCGTTTGCAAAAGAAGAAGTATATGAGAGTTGCTCACCGGTTAGGGAAAGATATTGTATCTCATGTTTTCCGTTTTGGAGAGGAGAGGTCCAGGTGTTGTTTTTTTCTAATACGGTTTTTACGATCGCGATCACTTCTTGATCTGTCTGTGGTGTATGGGATGAATCAGGTAATTGATACGTCTTAGGAATAGCTTTTTGGGTTAAGCGATAGACATTTGTGTTTTGAGGGACAGTAAGGGAAAGGGGGGAAAAGGTGAACACAATTTTTTTATGTGGTTGTAACTGGTTCGAAAATACAGGATAAGGAATAGATCCTTCTTTATC
>DATEUZ010000036.1:0-7279 GCA_035282885.1 Patescibacteria group bacterium
TTTCGCTGGGCTCAATGAAAGTAGATGTTCTTGCATCTTCCCCGGAGGAGGCTGTCACAAACGAAAACAATGCTTCAATTGTTCTCCTTCTTACTGACGGAAGTTTTACCGAGATTTTTACCGGCGATGCAGAAAAGAAAACAGAACAGGAAATAGTTTCTTCTTATCAGAAACTCCCGGTTGATGTATTAAAAGTATCTCATCACGGCAGTCATGACGCCACGACTGAAGAGTTCCTTCAACTTATAACTCCATCTCTCGCTGTCATCTCTGTGTCAAAGGAGAACGAGTATGGTCATCCTCACTCCGAAACACTTGAGCGCCTCCAAAAAAGGAACATTCAAATATTCGATACAAAAACCTATGGCACGGTGACCATTCTGCCTCAAGGAGAGAAGTATGAAGTCTTCACAGACAGAGATCCGAATTGACCGGATAGAGGCTGATTTTGCCGTCTGTATAGAAGGCGGTATTTCGTTTCGACTTGCAAAGAGTCTTCTTCCAGTTGGAGTAAAAGAAGGTGATATACTGACCGTGACCTTTCAGAAGAATAGTCAAAGAAGAACCCAAGAACTTTATAAAACAGAAACGTTACTTCAAAAATTACGAAAGAAACACAAAAGAATTACATGAAGAACTCGGACATGTTACGCTCACAATCCTGGCTTTCGTTTCAACTCTCAAGACTCTGGCAGGCATATTTTTCCGATGTTCCCATCGTAAACCCTATTACGGTTCGTTTCGGTCGGTTCGCAAAAACACGGCTGGGCTCTATTAAAAGAGAAAAAATGAAAGGTTCTGCGTCGACGATAACACTCACAGGGTTTTTCCGATACCCTGATGTTCCGGAACAGGTTGTTAAGGCTACATTGGCACACGAAATAACACATTATCTCCATGGATTCCACTCTGACCTGCCTCAATTACAAAAGTACCCTCACGAAGGAAATATCGTCGATAAAGAACTCAAAAAAAGAGGTTTGTATCATCTCGTCCAGTTTCAAAAAAAGTGGTTGATTCTCAACTGGAATAAAGTGGTACGAGGAAAGAGGGCGTAAAAACGAATGATCATTCTACACGGTGATGATGTTCTCGCGAGTCGTCAAGAGCTGGAGAACATAAAAAAAAAGTACTCAGGAAGTATCACGTTTACCTCTCAGGACTTTGATATAACAAAGTTTGTTCAATCCCTTGAGGGGACAACGTTATTTGGCGAAACTCCACTCATCATCTTAGAGGATACTTTTTCGACTTCTAAACACACCAAAGATCTTTTTCAAATATTTCCACACGTTAACACGGGAGACATTGTTATTTGGGAATCAAAAATATTGACAAATCGGATCCTCGAAAAGCTCGGGAAGACAGCGAAAATAAAACTCTTTAAATTGAGGTCGGAAATCTTTCTCTTCCTTGAATCTGTCACGCCGTCAACAAAACATAAAGCCATAACTTACTTTCATTCTCTTCTTAAGGCTGATGCACCCGAACGTGTCTTTTTTATGCTGGTTCGTCAGATACGTCTTCTTCTCCTCATATCCTTTGGTGCGACAGCACAGGATATGGTGGTGTCTCCGTGGCAGTGGAAACGACTGAAAAAACAACAGGAACAGTGTGATAGAAAAACTCTTCTGCGGATGTATTCAAAATTACTCTCTGTCGATTGGGAGCAAAAAAGCGGGCTTGCTGGATATAATCTTGCCTCATCGCTTGACGTCTTTTTCTCTGGTATGTAAAATGAACAGTACTCATTTCTTCTCTATCAGCACCGCACAGGTATTTTTGAAAAGAACACAGGTTATCCAACAGATGAAGGAGTCCCGGCATGGTTGACAAAATCCTTCTTTCGAAAGCAAAGATCGGTTTTCAAACACTTACCGTCTCAGAGGTCTATAAGAAACAAGCGTACCGATATCTTTCAGAGTGGTTGACTGATTCACAATTTTCAGACTACCTTCCTCAGGTTACCCACATGATAGAAAAGAATTATTGGGACTATCTCTTGGATTCGTTTTACCAAATTATTCCCTTCGGCACAGGAGGCAGGCGCGGAGAAGTGGGAATTGGTCCAAATAGGATCAATCCCTGGACAATTCAATCCTCTGCACAAGGGCATTCGCAGTATCTTCTTTCCTATTATGGTGAACATGCGAAGACACGGGGCGTGGTGCTCGCATATGATGTACGACAGTTTTTTACCAATCAGTTTTTTAACGATGCTCTTCCCAATCCTGTGCGTAATCTCAACTGTAAAGACTTAGCGCTTGAAGCGGCAAAAGTCTACGCGGCAAACGGAATCAAGGTGTACCTTTTTGACAATGTGAGAACGACTCCGGAACTTTCGTTCGCAATTCGTTTCCTTCACGCAGTCGGTGGGGATATGTTTTCAGCCTCTCATAATCCTCCTGAACATAATGGGAAGAAGGTGTACGACGAGCATGGAGGTCAGCTTATCCCGCCGTTTGACGAACAGCTTGTCGATGAGGTCACAAAACGCGTTAAAGAGACAAAACGAATAGATCTTGAGGAAGCCAAAGAGAAAGGTCTTATACTCTTCATAGGAAAGGACGTTGATGATGCGTATCTGGGGGAAGCGGTCAAAGTATCTTTATCCAAAGCAAGAGATATCCGTATTGTGTATACGCCGCTTCACGGGTGCGGCTCAACCTCGGTCACCAAAGCCTTACGGATGTTAGGATTTTCCGTCGATGAGGATCCGTTGACAAGTATTCCGAGCGGAGCCTTCGAGCACGTTACATTCAATATTCCTAATCCAGAAGTTGAGCAGTCGTTCGACACGCCACTCAAATATGCAAAAGAGAAAGGTGCTGACATTATCTTAAATAGTGATCCTGATGCGGATCGCATCGGAATTATGGTTCATCACGAGGGATCCTGGATATTCTTAAACGGGAATGAAATCGCAGCGGTACTAGGTGAGTATGTGACGTCGAAAAGAAAAGATCAACTGAAATCCCAGGGCATTATGATCAAGACTGAAGTGACCACAAACCTTATCCGGGAAATTTGCAATGTACATAAGTTTCGCCTTATCGGAGATCTTCTGGTCGGATTTAAGTACATTGCCGATGAGATGAATAAAATCGAGGACGTGGGGAGAATCGACGATTTCCTTTTTGCGTGTGAAGAAAGTCACGGGTACCTTGCAGGGAACTACGTCAGAGATAAAGATTCTGTTATCCCGGCTATATGGCTTTCAGAACTCGCTGCAGAGTTGAAAGAAAAAGGGAAAACCCTCGTTGATTACCTCTATGACGTGTATGCGCGGTACGGTTACTTCAGAAATTACTTAACAGAAATTCGCTTACCGGGTGCTGAGGGAAAGACAAAAATCGATACGATACAAGATAAGCTGCGTTTGCACCCGCCAAAACAATTTGGGAAGTTCAAAGTGAAGGCGGTTGAGGATTTTTTGAGGAGAACTCCTATTGTTTCTGAAACTGACAGGCAATCCAAAAACGTGCTAGCCTTTCATTTTACTCCACTGGACGGGACAAAATCATTAAAGGTAACAGTACGCCCTTCAGGGACTGAACCAAAAATTAAGATGTATTTTGAAATAGGGAGCAATCCTTTTGAGAGAGAGGATATTCATCGAGTAAAGGAAGGAACCGAGAAAATTTTGAAAGAGTTGGAAATCGCATTTATGCAGGAGTGTTACAAAGCAATCAATGTAGTATTTCCAGAGAGAGGATTCCTTCTTTTTTGGCAGTTACCACTTCAAACGAAGCTCACATATTTCGAAAAAGAGCCAGAAATCGCATCTCTCAAAAATGTAAAGGAAACATCCCTCAGAAAGGAGAAATTAATGGAGCTCCTTTCATTTTTAGGATCTGATCCTGTCGAGAAAGTAGATAAAGCATTTGAGAAAAAGTACGGGAAGTCCCTTTTGACGTACGTCAGGCTGGAAGGAAAGAGTGAGACATGACGCAAGAAGATATCTATTTTGAACTCGCGAAAAAGATTGTGAAAGACGTCTCTTCATTCCTTCTGAAACGTCACGGCACGATAAAGGTAATGAAACACAAGGAAAAAAGACATTACTGTATTGCTGAAGATAGAGAAAGTAATAGCATGTATGAAGATTATTTTTCGAAACAGACACCTGAAATAGGATTATATACAGAAGAAGGGAAAAGAGAACTTCATAAGGAATATACCTGGGTTATCGATCCCATTGACGGAACGACAAATTACCGGGTCGGAAACCCACTGTTTGTGACTCAGCTTTCGCTGCTGAGAAAAAGGGAGCCTGTTTTCTCGATCATTTCTGCTCCTCTTTTGAAACTTGAATACACCGCACGCGCGAAAAGAGGAAGTTTTCTGAATGGTCGTCTCATTCACGGTTCATCTTTAAACGTTTTAGATCAAGCAGTCGTAGGATTTAATAAAGGAACCGATCCACAAGATAGCGATTGGCTCATCTCGGTCTTAACCCACACTCTTCCCCACGTTAGGACTCTCAGACTTTTTGGTTCAGCAGGATTACAGCTTGCGTATGTCGCAGGTGGTATGCTTGACCTCTTTATAAGTAATGGGGCAGATTTATACGACTACCTGCCTGGTGTCCTTCTGGTCAGAGAAACAGGAGGGGAAGCCGTATCGTTCAAAGGGTCGCCCTGGCAGATAGAAGATTTAACACTAGTCGCAGGGAAAAAAACCCTTGTCGATCAGATATTACCTTTAGTAGAATAGAGAAATGGAGCTTATAATGACAGATGAGAACTTTGATTCCGATACAAAAAAGGTGCTTGCATCAATAGAGCAATTACCAAATCAAATTCAGGATACCTGGTCACAACTTTCGAAACTGACGTTTTCCATACCCAGAGAACAGATAAAACATATTGTTGTGTGCGGTATGGGCGGATCTATCATCGGAGCTGACGTTCTTCGTTCTGTTTTTAGCTCAGAGCTTTCTGTCCCCATCTTTATTGTCAGCGACTATCATCTTCCCTCGTTTGTCGGAAAAGAAAGCCTTGTTATTCTTTCCAGTTATTCAGGTACAACTGAAGAGGTATTAAGTTGCGCGCAGGAAGCAAAAGAAAGAAACGCTTTCATCACAGGGATCACTCAAGGCGGAACACTTGCGACGTTTCTCACTTCGGAACGGATTCCGAGCCTTATTTTTACACCGACGTACAATCCCTCACAGCAACCAAGACTTGCGCTCGGGTATTCTATATTCGGACAAATCGGCCTTCTCGCGAAAATAGGAATGATATCGCTTTCTAATGAAACTGTTTCATCTGTGCTCTCTCTTATGCAAACAACAAATGCGCAGTATGGCAATACTGTTCCGGAAGAGATGAACGATACCAAGCTTCTCGCGCGTCAACTCTCTACAAAAATCGGATTTCTTATCTCAAGTGAGTTTTTGTCAGGTAGTACTCATGTCATGGCGAACCAGATAAATGAAAACGCGAAACATGTTGCCTTTCCCCTTGTGGTACCTGAATTGAATCATCATCTTCTTGAAAGTTTGTCTTATCCAACATCAAACGCAACAACACTTCACGCAGTCTTTTTCGACTCTCCTCTCTTTGATGAAAGAAACAGAAAGCGTCTCTCAATTACCCGTGAGGTTGTTGGGAAAAATCATATATCGACCTCCACATATCATTTTTCCGAAAACGAAAAACTGCTTACAGCAATGAGAATGCTTCACTTCGGGAGCTATGTGAGCTTCTATCTAGGAATGATACATGGGGTGAATCCATCTTCCATTCCCTGGGTCGACTATTTTAAGGAACAGCTGAAAAAATAGGATGTACTCTTGCGTCGAGTCAAAATACCCGTTAAGATAAGAAGAAGGAACTGTCCATGCCAGAAAAGAAAAAACCTTACGTTGTCTGGTTCTCGGAAATCGGAAAAGAAGATATTCCACTCGTAGGCGGTAAAGGTGCGAATCTTGGAGAAATGACACAAGTCAAGATTCCTGTCCCTCCTGGATTCATTGTCACGGCCCTTGCATATTATCATTTCCTTGAAATCAATTCTCTAAGAAAACAGATAAAAGACATCCTTCAAGATCTTGACGCAAATAATTCGACCCAGTTATCTCACGCATCACGCAAGGTAAAAGAACTCATTTTGCACGCACGGATTCCGACTGACGTCGCACGATCGATCATCGATGCCTACATGAAGCTTTCGTCTGTTTTTTCCGATGCTTTAGTTGCAGTCCGGTCATCAGCAACAGCTGAAGATCTTCCTGATGCGTCTTTTGCTGGGCAACAGGAAACATTCCTGAATGTGAAAGGGGAAAGTAACGTCGTTCAGGCAGTGAGGCAATGCTGGGCATCCCTTTTTGAAGAGCGTGCTCTGTTTTACAGAGAACAACACCATTTCGACCACTTCAAAGTTGGTATCGCTGTCCCAGTACAAAAAATGGTGCAGTCAGATGTCTCGGGAGTCATGTTCACGATAAATCCAACAACAAACGATAAAAGCCACCTGATTATTGAGTCCGTCTATGGTCTGGGTGAGACCATTGTTCAGGGGAGCGTGAATCCAGATCACTATGAGGTCCACAAAAAAACACTTGAAATCACAAAAAAAGAACTCTCAACACAAGAGAAACAGCTTGTTCTCACCCGTCAGGGAAATAAAGAACTGCCTATTGCAAAATCGCATCAGTCTAAGCAAAAACTTTCAGATTCGCTCATTCAAGAAGTTGCCCGTTTGGGGAAAAGAATTGAAGCTCATTATTATTTTCCACAAGATATTGAATGGGCGGTCGAAAAGGGGAAGGTTTTTATTGTCCAATCACGGCCGGTGACAACAATTCAAAAAGTCGATGCGATTGCAGCTTTTAAAGGTCCTATCTCCCTACCAATCATTTTGAAAGGGGCACCGGCATCTCCTGGAATTGCTTTCGGTCCCGTGAAGATCATCCATTCCAAAAAAGAAATGGGAAAGATCCGTAAGGGTGATATCCTCGTGACTGAAATGACGACACCTGACTTCGTTCCTGCGATGAAAAAGGCTGCAGCGATTGTGACTGATTTAGGAGGGAGAACCTGCCATGCAGCCATCGTATCACGTGAGTTAGGGCTTCCTTGTGTCGTTGGTGCAAATCAGGCAACAAAAAAGCTTGTGAACGGGATGATCGTGACTGTCAACGGAACAACCGGAGATGTGTATAAAGGGGCAATTCCTGTTGAATCGAAAACCCTCGAGTACGTCGCTCCCGAAAAACACACATCCAGCGAATTGAAAACCGCAACAAAAGTCTATGTGAATCTTGCAGAACCGG
>DATEUZ010000037.1:0-2572 GCA_035282885.1 Patescibacteria group bacterium
AACGCTCCCTGTTGTTCGGTCGTTTCCCGAATTTTTTGGAGGACTTGCATTTTGTGTTTCCCAAAATACGCATGCAACCAAAAGACCGACCAGGTCACAAAGACCGAAGAAACAAGCATCATCGATCCCTCAAAAAGCTCTTTTGCTTCTTCTTCAAACACTTCTTGCAGGTGAAAACCCGTGACACTGAAAAACCCCAGAAAAGCGGCCGTCACAAGTCCGGCCAAAATTGCAGACATCCAAATGAATCGGATGTGTTTCCTCTGATGAAAACGGATAAGAATGCCGAGGAATGTTGCAATAATCAGAGAGGCTTCCAACACCTCCCGAAAGGTGATTAAAAAAGATGCAAACATAAACTGATACTATTTGAGTAGTAGTTTTCTGTCAAGAGGACAACGTTCTTATTCCTGGGGAACTTCAACAACTTCTTCGCGTTTCTCACGCATAAACGTCACCCACGCCTCTACAGCTCCAACCATTGTCTTAAGTGGAGCGTCAATGATGACATCGAGAAGAAATGTAAAAAAATTAATTCTTGCAAGTCCAGCCGATAACAAGAGACCGAGATTCAAAAAAGGCAACGTCAGGATATTGACGGATTGCCCGATAAGGCCTTCTTCTTTTCCTGTTACAAACAAATCTTGTGCTTGCCACTTCACACGATACCCGAATAAAAGGACCAGACTCAAAAAGGCAAAAAAGATCATCGAACTGACGATACTGAATTCCAAAAGTTGTAGGATATACGCGATTCCTCCGACAAGGGCGAGAAACAACACAACGTATAGAAAGGTAAAAATATTAGCAACGACAGCATTGCGTCGGGATACCTGGAATTGAATAACCGCTTTCTCTCTTGGTTCTTCTCCGTGTAACACATCATTGACACGGTTAATAATCCGTTTCGTATTTTCCTCTCCCGGTATCTTAATAGTGAGTCCGACGAGAAACATAAGAAATGGCGGAAGCACAATATTTACGGCAAGTGGAAAAAGTCTGACACTGGACAAGAAGTAATATTCATACGGAAGCTCGAGAAGTAGGGCAAACAGCACTTTCGTAATAAAAATGTAAATGATGCTTCGAACAATCCCATGGCTGATCCTCTGGCGAAGCTGAGCGTATCTGGACACACAGATAAACCGGATCTCCCTCTCAAGAAGTTCTTGGTTTGAAAGAACCTCGTGAGCATCTTCCTTCACCCGGTCCAATACGTCGGAGAGAATCAAAAACGGCGCGGTATATTTTTGTACCACGCGAAACACCTTGTGTGAATCAGAGAATGTAAGGTGTGCTTCGATTTTCTTCCGAAGGGCTGGAAGCTCATGGGCCATATATGAAAACGACTCAGGACCGAGATGATCCCACTGCGGAACATACAGTTTCAAAAGATGATATATCGTCAGCTGGGCATCGGATTTTGCCAGAGACCGATGAACCGCAATAAAAAGCTGCACTTCTTTTTCTTTGAGATCAATCTTGTCGTTCGTCCAGACAAACCGACTGGTAAACCAGGCGTACATCGCCTGTACCATCACCGTTCGGACGAATGACGGCACCAGGGTCTCCTCGATTTCACTCGACTCAACTCCGAGTAACCATTCCTCCCATTCAAACCTTAAACCAGGATCAGGATTCTCTTGAAAAAGTTCCCCACGAAACGCTTGATATTTCGTAATTCTCTGGGAAAGAACATCCAGCTTCTGAAGGGAAATCGATTCGTTCCCAATATAGCGACCCCAGATAAGCTCCCGCACCAGCCGTTCGGCAATTGCACCGGGTGTTCGACTGGTCCGTCGGAGCCTCTTGAGTGTTCTCTCGATCGATATTCTTCGAAGCAAATGCTCGCCTTTATATTCAACAACGTTTCGAAGTTTCTCGTACAAAAATGCAAAGACCCCGAAGAGGCTCTGGGCACGAAACTGTTCTTGGGACTGATCTTTTCTCGTCTCTTTGAGAAACCCCTCGTATGCTTCAACGAGTAGGTTGCCTTGCTGGGATAATGATTCCTGTACCATATACTTCCTTTCTTAAGATGACTGCTCAGGAAACAAAAGCCGCACAATCCGCTTTGCGGTTATTTTAGATTCCTGTTTCTGTTGCGTCATCGGCGAAAACACCAACCCGATAAGAAACTCCGCCAGCTCGAACGCATAACGGGACGTCCGTTTCTGCGTGACGTCAAGCTTAACTAACACATCGCGTAAAAATCGTAAGATTTCCGTTCGGAGGTTCACCATATACTGTACGACCGGCGCTTTTTCATCACTCACCATTTCAAGACTGTTCATCAGAAGAATTTCGGGCCTCTCCAGCGCAACATCAAGCATGGTAAGGACAACCCCGAACAATGCATTAATGGGGTTTTTATCTTTGTGCAATCGTTCTTGTATCCGTTCTTTGAGTTCTTCGCACGCAGAAGAAACCAACTCCCGACACATCTCTTCTTTGCTCCTGAAGTGGTGATAGAGGGTCGCTTTTGTGACACCAACACTCTGAGCGATATCTTCCATTGATACCGCAAAATATCCCCGCTGGGAAAACAGTTTCCCAGCCTCAAAAAGAATTT
>DATEUZ010000038.1:0-9470 GCA_035282885.1 Patescibacteria group bacterium
CCGTCGGCTCAAGTTGAACTCGTCGAATACAGTGACTTCCAGTGTCCTGCGTGTGCGACATATCATCCGATCGTTCAAGAAGTCGTCGAAAAGAATCAAGACGTACTCAAATTTTCTTACAGACACCTTCCTTTACAACAACATCAGTACGCTCGTCTCTCAGCGTACGCAGCAGAAGCAGCTGGGAAACAAGAAAAGTTTTGGGATATGCATGACCTTCTCTTTCAGAATCAAGACGTATGGGCTGAAAGCGACAACGCACAAGTTCTTTTTCTCTCATATGCAAAAGAACTTCAACTAAACTTCGATCGATTCACACAAGATCTTTCCTCGAAAGATATAGAAGATAAGGTACAAAAGGACTATGAAAGCAGCGTTCGTCTGGGAGTTGATCACACACCTACGTTTTATCTTAACGGAAAAGAAATCGCACCCCAAAATATAGACGATTTCCAGAAAGAAATCGATACTGCCTTGAAAGAAGTACAGGCAAAAGGGTCTCAATGATTTGGGTTATCATCTTTTTTTCTCTCGTTGGAGGTCTCTTTTCCCTCATTGGTGGTGCTCTTCTTCTTCTGAAAAGACGTCTTTCACATACGACAATGCTTACCCTGATCAGTTTCGCGGCAGGTGTTCTTCTCTCGGTTTCCTTTGCCGATCTTCTTCCCGAATCGCTGGAGCTGTTTGAAGAGAAGGGATTAGATACGTCTCAACTTTTTCTTTGGCCTCTTTTGGCTATCGTCGGGTTCTTCTTCTTTGAACGGTCCTTCGTCTGGTTTCATCATCACCACGGTCCGCACGAGGATCAACCCGCGCCGATTATTCCTATGGTCTGGATGGGGGACACGCTTCATAATTTTGTGGACGGGATTGTGATAACCGCAAGCTTTCTTATCAGTATCCCTCTTGGTATTACAACGTCCCTCGCTGTTGCAGCTCACGAAATTCCTCAGGAATTCGCTGATTTTTCGCTCTATCTTTCCAAGGGGGTTGCGAAGCGGAAGGTTCTTCTTTTAAATATTCTCTCGTCGCTTGCTACAACGGTTGCCGCAATATTCACATTCCTTTTTCGGGAAAGTCTCGATATCATTCAACCACAACTTCTTGCGTTTACTGCCGGTATGTTTATGTACATCGCGTGTTCTGACCTCATACCAGAACTACACCATGAATATAAAAAATCATCCGTATGGCTTCAAACAGTAAGTTTTTTCCTCGGGCTCTTTTTAACGGCTGGGCTTCGGATACTTTTAGAATAAAATTAGACAAATCAGCGAGAAAAATCTATGACACGTTTTGAAATAGAGTGGAATGACAAAGTAAAACTGATTGTATCTGATGTTGATGAAACGGTAGCTGACCTTTACGTCGCAGCTGAACCAGAAATGCATAAAGAACTTACATCTCTTCTGCAAGAGGGGAGGGTTCTCATTTTTGTTACTGGACAGGGATTGAAAAGTGTCCAATGGCGAGTTATTGATCATATCCCACAACCGCTAAGAAAAAACATTCTTGTCGGTCATTGTAGCGGAGCAGAAGTATGGGGATATAACGCCGATGGAAATCTTCGTGATAAACCGTTTTATAGTGTCTATGAAACAATTATGACCGAAAAACAAAAAACGGAGTGGAGAAAACTCGTACAGCAGCTTGTTAATGAATTTAGACTCAAGGCACTCCCTACGATGTCTGTCCCTAAATTCCTGAAACAGGCAGGGAATGATCCACTCACCATTATGTTTGAAGACAGGGGTCCTCAAATTACGTTCGAGATAGTCAATGGATACGATTTAACGCCCGAGCAAGCGGATGGATTAGAGACAAAAATACCCAAAACGCATGGGCATTACGATCTCCGTGTACCAATCCTTGAGCGAGCAGAACAGTTATTTGACAAAGCGCAGCTTCCTATATCTCCACGACTAGGAGGTATCTTTGCTGTCGATTTTGCTGTAAAAGGGGTTTCAAAAACGACTTCAGTAAGACACGTTTTAGAAGATAAAGCCGTTTTGTCCTCACTCGGTTTAACCAAAAGAGATATTGCTGATCCACGTATTTTAGAGGTGTGGGGTGATAAATTTTCAGTATTAAGAGGAGGGACTGATAGGCATATGAGTGAAGCCTTACCAAAACGAGTCCGTTCAATTGACTTTAGAGACGAGGACTCAAGTGAGTTTATCGAAGGATTTAATATCGTGGTATGGAACGGTCAGCATCACCTGCATCATGGATTACTTGAATACCTTCAATCAAGACACAATTCATAAAATCATAGAAATCAGAGACAAAATTTGTCAACAGTCACTTGGTCGGGGACAGCAGATTTGAACTGCTGACCTCTCGGTCCCAAACCGAGCGCTCTGCCAACTGAGCTAGTCCCCGTTCATACCCTGTATTTTTTCCTTATTCTTTTGTGTGGGCGAGGAGGGACTCGAACCCTCAAGGAGGGGTGAGCTCCATTGGATTTTAAGTCCAACGCGTATACCAGTTCCGCCACTCGCCCAAAGTATCAAACTAAACCAGGGCTTTCCTCCTGCGGAGAAATTGGATCTAGCGCTTCGCTCTCTTTCTCGCTCCTGCTCGAAAGTGTGGTCGTTTCCCTCCCGTTCTTTCGCACATACGCTCGAAAGTAAGCCAACTCTTATACCGGTTCCGCCACTCGCCCTTAAGAAAAGCCTCTCCTGGGTACGTTTGCTTCGATTATTATAGCATACACGTACCCTGAAAAAGAGGCTTTTTCGTCTGAACAAACCTTAGGAAAGAACCTTGTTATCGTAGATGTCTTTCATCGCATTACGGCTCAATTCTCTTACCTTCATGTATGCTTCCGATCTGTCACGGAAGGCTGTCGGGTATTTCTGTAAAATGTCATTCGTGGTTTCCTGGCAGGCGAGTATTTGGGCTTTTTTACTTTCCTTGCCGTTCATCCGTTTCAAATTCCTTCCGACAAGAGGAAGCCAATGAGCTGCATAGGCATCTTTTATATCTTTTGCCATTTCCGCTTGGTGATTTCCTCCGGATTTTTCTTGCGACATCTCCACCTCCTTTCATAAAACATTTTTTACTTCGGCATGCCGAACGTTTTATAAATTCGTTTCCCTTTCCTTGCCCGTTCTACAAAGTTCTTTTTTCCGTTTGCATTTGTCCAGGTACGAATAGCTTCTGAAAAATTCATTCCATTGACCTTCTGTAAAATAGACAACGCTTTTTCTCTCGGCATATCACGTATCTGGTCAAGGGAATGCTGCCTTGTTTTTTCTGCTGCCATATTCACCTCCGATCTGACCTTCTCACCATAAAAAAACCTCCCTGTGTGGGAGGTTTGGATTGTTTCTTTCTTTCGTTTCTGTCTTTCAGGAAAATTCCGTCGCCATCCTCCCACTTTCTTTTTTAGGGATAAAAAGTACGACACAATATCCCTTGCGGATAAGGTGTGTCGGAAGGTACGCGACTTGTTCTTTCACTGCCTTTGTCGAAATGCTATTCATATAGCCTACCTACGGTATACAAATTTATTGTATACCATATTCTTTTTATTTTGCAATGAGAAGTTTAGGGAAACGAAAGAGAGGACATCATTAGCTGTAACGTATCAAGGGTATCAGACTGAAGCTCTTTTGTTGTAAGGATGTACGAATACGGGTCTTTGACGATATAGACAATGCTCCCAACAGGAGATCCGCCAGCACTTACCTCGATATGAGCTGCTGAAGCGCCTCCTACTGGTTTTTCAGATGTTTTTTTGTTCCGTTCTCCGCCAATTGATTGTTCGAACCCGACTTCTTGTAAAATCCAGTCTTGTGCAAAAGAGAGAGCAGCCGAATCGGAAGAGACCCGCATTTCTATCCCTTTTGTAAGCGTCGGCGGGACAAACCGAACGACATCTTTGGCCGGTGTTTCTTGAGCGTTCCAATCAGCAGGAATCTGAAGAAAATAAGAAAACTTGGTATTCGTATACGTCTCCGGCTGCGCAGCTTGTTCCTGCCTCCTTGCCTCATCCAACTGTCTCTGGCGAGTAACCGATTCTACATGAAGCGTTTCTGACTCCTTCGGGATGATTTCTTCAATAGGGGAAAGAACAGGAGGCGGTCCTGGAGGCTTTGGAAGAAAGACTGTTACTACTCTCGAGGAAAAAAGAAACAAAAGGAGGGTAAAAGCGCCTACACCCAACATAATTTTTCGATACAGAAGCGGCTTACTTTCTTCACGTAATCGTTTCCGCTCTTTTTCTTCTTCGATCTCTATCGAATAGACCACGGCATCGGGCATACTTCAACTATAACATACCTGCAGCCTCAGATAAAAATGAGGTACAATACAGATGTCATGGACAACAAAGAAAAACTTGAGCGCATTGCTCGTCAGATTCGTACCTGCAAAGAATGCAAGATAGGTACCACAGGCCTACCTGTTCCAGGAGAAGGAAATGCCGAAGCCAAGATTGTCTTTATCGGAGAGGCACCCGGGAAAGAAGAGGCAAAAACCGGAAGACCGTTTGTCGGCCGTTCAGGGAAACTTCTGCGCTCACTCATCAAAGAGATCGGTTTGCAGGAACAGGACGTTTATATCACAAGTCCGGTGAAATACCTTCCGAAAAGAGGGACACCCACTCCTTCCATGATTGCCCATGGACGACTTCACCTCGAAACCCAGCTTCGCGTTATTCGACCTAAACTTCTGGTTCTTTTAGGAAGAGTTGCGTGCGAGGCCGTTTTGAGCCGATCACTTCCTATCAATGTTCATCATGGACGGATGTTGTCAAAAAACGGTATGCATCTCTTTCTTACTTACCACCCGGCTGCAGCCATACGTTTCAGGAAATTCGATACACTCGTCCGAAGTGATTTCTCACGTCTCAGGACGGTCATACGAAAAATATCACTCATCTAGCTTGAATGAGACGGAAAAGCTGGTCATACACAGAGGGAGACGCTGCAATATACATAAAGTTTTCGTTTGCTTTTGTAAGAGGACGGGAGTAATCAAGCGTTTTACCGGAAAAGTCTCGATACACTCCTCCTGCTTCTTCGATGATAATCTGTGGAGCAACATTGTCCCAGATTTTACTCGTTTGGTTCAGGTAAGCCGCATACTTTCCTTTTGCAACTAAGGCAAAATCGTAGGCACTGTTACTTGATCGAAGATTCCTGACACCGAGCACGATTCGCGCCAGTAGCTTACACTCTTCATAGGTCATTTCCGAATTCTCCTGATGGCCGTCAATTCCATACGAAACTAACGCATTGATAAGCTTCTTCTCCTCGCAGACCCAGATGGGTTTTCCGTTACAGAATGCTCCTCTTCCTTTCTCTGCGACATATATTTCAGAGAAACTCGGAAGTGATAGTCCTCCAGCAACAGGAGTGTCACCTTCAAGAAGCCCGATCATAATGCCGTACATCGGGACACCCATCGCAAAGTTGCTCGTTCCATCGATTGGATCCACAACCCAGGTATATTCGGAGGAATTATCTACAACACCCGTTTCTTCATCGATAATATTATGACTTGGATAGGCTTTCCGGATTTTATCAACCAGCAGCTTTCCAATCTCAAGATCCGTATCAGTAAGAACTTGATTGCTATCATCTCTTTTGACAACACCAGAGATTTTCCCGAACTGCTTGACGGCTATCTGAGATACCTGAAGAAGACTCTCTTCGAGAAATGCTGCATATTCCATTTGTTTCACTCCTTACATTTTACATCTCTTCTTTTTGCTCTGGGGAGCTATCTCTTCTCAAAAATACAGGTGTAATTACTTTTCTTTAAGTAATTCATTCACCGTACTATCCGCCAATATCTTCATGGTATCGTAGATGCGAACCTGATTGTGCTGAGGTGCAAGCATCTGTAAATCCGTGCACGCGAGAATCACTGTTTGAATACCTTGAGCAATGAAACGCTCAATAATATGAAGAAGTTGCTTCCTATCTTCCTCTGTGTATCTACTTTGGACTAAGTTATGAATGATGTGTCCCATTTTTGCCTGGTCTTCATCACTAGGAGCGTGAGATCGTATACCATTCTTAGAAAATGCGTGTTCGTACAACTTTTTCCGCAACGTCACTGATGTGGCAAGAATGCCAACTTCTTTCACTTGCTGTTGTTTCAAAAACTCTACCGTTTCTTCAATAATGCTTAATACCGGAATCTTCACAGCGCGTCTTACGTCGTTAATAAACATGTGAACCGAATTACAAGGAATAACAATAAAATCAGCCTCACCCTGTTCTAACCTTTTCGCAGCATCAATTAATAATGGAACATATACTTCTTCTCCCTTGGTACTTATAATAAACTCTTCCTCTACCTTGTTGGGAATAGGAACATTCCAGAGAAGCATCGGAGGACGCGTCTCTTTATTCCTCTCAAAAAATGAGAAAATTACTTCTAAATAAAAATTTGCCGTCGTTTCTGGTCCAAGACCTCCGATTATTCCCACCGTTTTCATACTACTCATTATAGATGAAAAAGAAAGGACTCAAAAGGGGAGATCGCTAGGAAGCGAAATGAACTATAGTCAACATGCAGGCACTATCTGACTATGTGGAGACTTTTGGGAATAAATCATTTAATAAGTATAAATATGAAACGCTTAATATAGTAAACGATTGACAGATATAAATAGACATAGTAAACTCCACCCTATAATGAAAGCTATGAATAAATATAGACAATTTTTAACTCCGTCACAAGTTTCTAAGGAGTTGCAGCTTCATCTACTGACAATCTATAAATACATTAGAAGTAAAAAAATATTAGCTATAAGGTTTGGCCGAAACTATAGAATCGCAAAGGAAGATCTGGATAAATTTATAAAGTCTCATAAGACCTACTAGATGTTAATTTAAAATTAAAAAGTAGCTGCCCAATCGAACGAAAGTCGATTGTTTTTTTTATGGAGAAGGGTAAATTATTTAAAGACGAGACGGAGAATCACGAGTTGATAATAAAAATTGAATTACTGATTCTGGCAGTATATTTTGTTATCGGAGTATCTCTATTTATCGGCTCTGTGCCTGTAATAAAAGAGGCCGTTGTCTTTGCGACTACGGCTAAACCAGAAACGTTTACGGAGCTCTATTTCGAAGATCATACCAATCTTCCTAAAACTATTAAGAAAGACGAGAAATATAGTTTTATTTTTACGATCCACAATGTCGAATACAAAGACATAGAGTATTCATACGTAGTTTATCTCCAAACGAACGATCAAAAGACAATCCTCGATCAGGGAGAATTCAACTTGAAAGACAACGAGTTCAAATCTGTAAAGGAGGATTTTACACTTTTAGAAAATCTTAGATCGAAAATCGTCGTGGAGATTATAAATAAGAATCAAAATATTAGTTTCTGGATGGACAATTAACATGGAAAAGAATAACAAATTAAAAACCTTAACTGTTATTATACCCGCACTAAACGAAGAAAAAGGCATCGGTCCTGTTATTCGCGAGATACCGATAGAAAAGCTTGAACAGATGGGCTATAAAACAGAAGTGCTGGTGATTGATAACAATTCGACCGATGACACGAGTAAAGTTGCCAAAGATCACGGAGCAACGGTAATTGTAATGCCAATTCGGGGATATGGTAACGCCTACAAAGCGGGTTTTGCCAACGCAAGCGGTGATGTGATAGCAACAGGAGATGCAGATCTAACGTACCCGTTTTCTATCCTTCCGGAAATCTTGCTATGGATGGAAAAAGAAGACTTGGATTTTATTAACACTGACCGCCTGACAAATCTGAATAAAGAAGCAATGAGCTCTTCGCACGAACTTGGAAATTATGTACTTTCATTTTTAATTAAAGTGCTCTTTGGTTGGCCTTACAAAGATTCGCAATCCGGAATGTGGATTTTCAAGCGATCGATCTGGAAACAACTTACGGTAACCTCTTCCGGGATGCCTTTTTCTCAGGAACTAAAAATCGAAGCATTTATACATGGATTCAAATGTGCAGAAGTACCTATTGAATACAGAACTCGAGCAGGTAAAGAAAAACTGAATACGTTAAAAGATGGTTTAGGAAATATTACTCATTTGTTTATAAAGAGACTCTCTTTAACCAAACAACATGTCAGTCGAAGTGTGATGCTTTTAATTGGTGGAATAATTGGGATAAAAAGCAAATATGACTAAAAGGATTGCTTTAGTCTATGACTGTATTTATCCGTACACGAAGGGTGGTGGTGAAAAAAGATATTATGAAATAGCGAAACGCTTAGCTATAAAAGGTCATGAAGTTCATTTATATGGAATGAAATTTTGGGAAGGGCAAGATGTACTTCAAAAAGAAGGACTATATCTTCATGGTATTTGCCCACCTAAGCCTTTATATACAAAAGACGGTAGGCGCTCAATACGACAAGCAGTATTTTTCGGGATCCACTGTTTAAAGCTTATTAAAGAAAATTTTGACATCATCGACTGTTGCAGTTTCCCTTATTTCTCATTGTTTACATGTAAATTCGTTTGCCTTCTAAAAGGCAAAAAGTTACATTCCACTTGGCACGAAGTCTGGGGAAAAAAGTACTGGCGAAGTTATCTCGGAGTTTTAGGCTACATCGCCTCTTCTATCGAAAAGTTCAGTGTCTTTCTGCCGGACAAAATAATATCCGTATCTGAACACACCACGAAAAAATTAAAAAATGATCTGTCATCAAAAAAAGACATTATTACTGTTCTGGACGGAGTAGACGTTGACTATATTCAAAAAATTAAACCTTCGCCAGTAAAATCAGATGTTATTTTTGCGGGACGATTATTGTCCCATAAGAATGTTGACGTGCTCATAAAATCAATTGCCATTTTGAAAAAATCTCATCGCAATGTGAAGTGTTTCATTATTGGAGACGGACCGGAGAGAACACGGCTGGAGAAAATGGTCGCAACCTTACATCTAACAAGAAATGTTGTATTCCTGGGATTCCTGGAAAACCATGATGAAGTATATTCACTCATTAAATCTTCCAAGGTGTCTGTATTACCCTCATCAAGAGAAGGATTTGGAATGGTGCTCGTGGAGGCAAACGCCTGTGGCATTCCGGTTATCACGGTTAAAAACAAAGACAATGCGGCCAAAGATCTTATAGAAGAAATAAAAAATGGTTATGTTTGTCGGTTGGGTGAAAAGGAAATTGCTGAAAAGATAATAAAAATAGTAAAGAATAATACAAACGAAGAAATGCGCCAACGATGCTTAGATTCAGCCATGAAATACGATTGGAATGAAATTGTGAATAAAATCGAGAAGGTTTATCAAGAATGAAAGAAATATCTTTTGTTATCATTGCCTATAACGAACAGAGAACAATCACAAATTGTATAAGATCTATATTGAATCAAGGGGAATTAACAAACTATGACTACAAAATAATTGTTGTGAATGATGGCTCGAAAGACGAAACCAGTAGCGTGGTTGAGAACGTTATAAAAAATAACCCCAGAATCCAATTAATACAT
>DATEUZ010000039.1:0-3901 GCA_035282885.1 Patescibacteria group bacterium
GAGAGCATGAGTCCTTCATTTTTCAAGAAGTAGCCTCTGAATCCGGCAAGTTTCGCTCCCCTTTCCGTATCAAGGAGGTCAAGGTTTCCACCCAGGCTAATATGATCTTGGACCGGAAAATCAAACTGTTTCGGAGTTCCTTCTTTCCGAAGAACAACGTTGTCAGTCTCGCTTTCTCCCTTCGGAACGTCCGGAGCTGGAATCTGCGGTACCCACAACATCATCTTTTCGAACTGACGGGTGACTTCTTTGAAGGTTTCCTCTTTTTCCTGAAGTTTACCCTTCACCTTCGATGCGTCAGCAATCAGTAGCTTCTTTTTTCCCTGATCTTTTTCCTTCGCAACAGTATCGGATACCTCATTTCGTTTCGCACGAATAAGTTCTGTCTCCCGAAGAAGCAACCGACGTTTTTTATCTACCCCTATAAGCGCGTCGATATCAATGGTTTTCGTCAACCCCTTATCAACGACTGCTTGCTTAACTTCCTTTGTATGATCACGGATGAATTGAATATCTAACATAGATCCTCCCTCTTAGTATAATCTGTTTTTGCTCCGTTATAAAGCCTGGATTGAGACATGGCTTTGTACTCCTTTCAAATGTACTGTTTTATTGAACGAAATGATTGACGGAACGTCGTTATACGAAATTTCTGTCACAGACGCATTATCCAAAGAAAACCGCCAGAAATCCTCATAGGGGAGTGAGAGAAGCAAAATCAGAAATAATCGCAAGATAACATCATGCGATACGACACAGATAATCGATTCATGACGTCGCACAATATTGGAATAGATGTCCTGTACTCTTCGTACCACATCAAAGAAATGCTCTCCACCGGGCATTTGGACAACCCAGGGTTTGGTTTTCCATAGGCTTAATATCTCTGGATATGTACGTTCCACATTGTATGTGTATAAGCCTTGCCACTCTCCATGGTGAATTTCACTCAATCGATCGTCTATAGTAACTGGAACGTGTGAAAACTTCGCAACCGCAGCCGCGGTTTTCTTCGCCCGTACAAGAGGACTCGAAAAAATGATGTCAACCGGGATGGATGAAAAAATTTTCTCCAATCGCAGGATTTGCTCTCCTCCGGCGGGGGAGAGGTCTGTATCAATTCTTCCCTGGTAGCGACCAATGGTGTTCCACTGCGACTCGGCATGTCGGACAAGAATCAATTTTTTCACTAAAAAACACCTCCGTCTTTACTTCTGGGACGAAAGGTGTCTCTTTCGTGGTGCCACCCCGAGTTTCCTATGCTGTCACCAGCATAAGCTTATAGACTGCTCCGTACCTTACGACACAGTCTTTATGTTCTGTCACGGGAACTCCCGGGAACACTTCGCCTATCCTAAAAGAATAGTTTTCGCATCCAGCTCTGAAGGGGGAAAGTCCTTCATCCAAACGCTTTTTTTGTATTGTTAAAGTAAGGGTATTATACAAGAAACTGATAATTCTGCAAATATGTACTAAAATTACAATCCTAATTCCTTATCAATCCCCTTCATTCCCTCAAGCACAATCTCAACAAACTGCGGAAGCGGAATGCCCAACTTTTCTTCACACATGCCAATCTGTTCCCTTTTGACTCCCTTTGCAAATGCTTTCTCAGGGAATTTTTTAAGAACATTTTTAGCTGTCACGAGTTGAATCTTTCTCTCGGGTCTCACAAGGGTCGTTGCAACAATAAGACCAGTCAACTCGTCGCAACAGAAAAGCGCCCATTCCATTTTGTTTGCGGGCGGATTATTCCCTGCATGAGCGTAGTTGTGGGATAAAACGGCGTTTGTAATCTCTTTCGAAGCCCCCTTTTCTTCCAGCCACTGGGCTGTCAGTTTCGTGTGTTTCGCAAAGTCATCTCCGGTTTCTTCATAGTCTGCATCATGGACAAGTCCGACAATGCCCCAAATTTCTTCATCTTCTTTAAAATACCGTGCTAACGCCCGCATTGCAGCCTCAACAGCATAATGATGCTTTCGCAAATTTTGGTTTTGAACATGTTCATGAACAAGCGCTAACGCTTCATCTCTTGTCACGTTTTTCTCCTTATTTTTTGGGTTTTAATGTTGGAAACAATATGACGTCCCGAATGGACGGCTCGTCGCAAAGAAACATCACCATCCGGTCAATTCCGAGTCCGAGTCCTCCTGTTGGAGGCATCCCGTATTCCAAAGCTTCCACAAAATCTTCATCCATCGGATGCGCTTCCTCATCACCTGATTTCTGCGCTTGTACCTGTTGCTCAAAAAACTCATGCTGGATTAAAGGATCGTTCAACTCTGTATAGGCGTTCCCTATTTCTGATCCGAAGATGTACGGCTCAAACCGTTCAATAAGCGCAGGATCGCTTGGTTTTTGCTTACAGAGTGCGGTTGTTTCTTTCGGGAAATCGGTGATGAATGTCGGCTCAATAAGATGTGGTTCAACGATCTCAAAAAGGTTGGCGATTGCAATACCGCGGATAAATCCCGCTCCGACCCCCATTGTCGGATCGTGTTCATACTCAATCTTATGTTTTTTCAACAAGTCTTTGATCTCATCATCCGTAAGTTTCCCTACATCAATTTTCGCAATTTTCTTCAACCCTTCATACATCGTCATTCGTTTCCACGGCGGTTTCAAGTCAACTGTTTTTCCTTGAAACGTAATCTTTGTCGTTCCTAACACCTCTTTTGCCACATACGCATAGAGGTTCTCAACAAGTTCCATTATATCGTTATAATCCGCATACGCCGCATAACACTCCATCATGGTGAATTCAGGATTGTGCGTACGGTCAATGCCTTCGTTTCTAAAATCTTTGTCTATTTCATACACCTTCTCAAAACCTCCAACGATCAAGCGTTTCAAATAGAGTTCATCGGAAATTTTGAGATAGAGATCAAAATCAAGGGTGTTATGATGTGTTTTAAACGGCCGCGCGTTTGCCCCGCCATAGAGCGGCTGAAGGGTAGGCGTTTCAACCTCTAGAAAGCCTTCTTTCTCCAGATACTCACGGACTTTTGAAATAATGAGAGAGCGTTTTCGGAATGTCTCCTTGACGCCTGGGTTGGCAATAAGATCAAGATACCGTTTCCGGTATCGCACCTCGACATCAGACAGTCCTTTCGTTTTTTCAGGAAGGGGACGGAGTGATTTCGCAAGAAGCGTCACATCCTTCACTTCGACACTGATCTCACCCGCCTTTGTTCGAAACACTTTGCCTGAAACGCCTAAGAAATCACCAATGTCAAAAAGATGGAGAAGCGAGTATGATGTTTCTCCCACCACGTCAATACGAAATGCGAGTTGCATACGACCGCTTTCATCCTGTACGTCAAAAAAAGTGATATTCCCATGAGGACGCATCGCCATCACACGTCCAGCAATCGTGACATTACTTCCATCTAACGTTCGCGCTTTCTCGATATTCTGTTTTCGATGAAAAGAAGTTGGGAATGGAGAGATTCCTCTTTTTTGCAGTTCTTTTACCTTTTGGAGACGAACATTTCTTAAGTTTTCAATAGGTTCTGACATGAGCTCACTATATCACAAGCGAGGCTAAAAACGCAATCTGGGGTTTCTACACATGAAGTGTCTTTTTCAAATAGGACACAACTTCGGGAACTGACCGTGAGAAAAAAATGTGCGGGCGAATTTTTGAGATAATTTTTGCTGCTTCCACAGACTCGCTTCCGTCTTCAAACATAGCGACAGGTTTGTGATAGTCCATAACCGCGGCGATGACTTCAGTCAGGGTTCCCGCACTTCCGCCGATACCAACAACCGCATCTGACTCTTTTACTTGAATGAGGTTACGAACAGGATATTCTGCATTCGTCTTAACGACATCGTCAGCTCCCTCTTCCATGTCTTCCCCGACACGCTTCATTTCCGAAAGTTTCGGCAAGTAAAAAAG
>DATEUZ010000040.1:0-7019 GCA_035282885.1 Patescibacteria group bacterium
AGTAAAAAAGAATCTTCCCACGTTTTGGTATTGACCTGAATCCTCTGATGACGTATTTTGCAATGCCTGTCCCAGGGCCGCACGTGATATCAAATCCATTTTGCGCAAGAAGTCTCCCTAATTCTTCAGCTCTTTCTGCCAAATGCTTTACTTTGTGAGGTTGCCATCCGCCAGATACAAAGACTTTCACAGTATGCTCCTTCTTATATGTTATACCACTCCTCTTCAAATTTATGAAGTTTGGAGATGGGAAATTTTTGTTCGAGATAGTCGACCATTTTCTCGACCGTCGGGGAAAAATATGCATAGACTTTTAAGCCCCCTAAAATCTGTCCTGCATTTGATGCCGCACCTGCTTCCTCTAACATGGTCACCGGCTTTTTCAGAAACATCATACTGACCGCCTCAGCAATAGTTCCTGAAGCTCCAGCTATTGATGCATAGCCGTCTGCGTCCTCACACATCGTGATCATACGATGAAGGTAATCTTCTTCTGTTCGAATGACCTCATCAGCAAACGGAGTAAGTTCCTCACCGGTACGTATCAATTCTTTTTTCTTGGGAAGGTAAAAGATAACGTTTCCTTTGGATGATACCTCCCGAAACCCTTCAACTAAAAAACGCACCACACCTGATCCCGGTCCGACGATCACATCATGACCGCGCTCTGCAAGTAATCGTCCAAGAAGTTTTGTCTCGGAGGCATATCGGACAGCTCTTTTGGGATCCCAGTAGCCGCCGATAAAGACTTTCATTAATTTGAAGCCCCTGAATGAATCTGAATAATTCTGTATTTAAGTTTGGCATGAGGTAAATCGACGTCCACTTCATCCCCCACTTTTAATCCAAGAAGTGCCTTCCCCACAGGAGATTCATGGGAAATTCTTCCTTGTTCGGGTTGAGCTTCAACAGATCCGACAATCGTGTAGTTTTCTTTTTCACCATCTATCTCGACAGTCACTGTTGAACCCACCTCTACAATATTCACTTTCGATTTTCTATTTTCGATGACCTGGGCATGTTTAAGAATTTCTTCAAGCTCAATGATTCTCCCTTCAATGAAGGATTGCTGTTCCCGAGCAGCGTCGTACTCTGCGTTTTCGGAGAGATCACCAAACTCTCGAGCACGAGCGATCCGATCGGCAACTTTTGGCCGGTCTTCTCTTGTCAGTTTCTCATATTCAGCTTTCAGGTCATGTAAACCTTCCGCTGTCAGATAGACTCTTTTGTCATGTTGACTGTTATGTTTCATTTCTTATGACCAACTTTCTTCTTACGTTTCTTTCTTTCTCTCCATGCTTCGGCCAACAAAACCCCTCACTTAAGACTCCTGTTCTTGAGTGTCGTCATTATGTTTAGGATCGTTTATTCCGAGGAATAAGCGTACGTCCTTTTTTACGCGCTTATAGAATTGTATGGAGGCAAGAAAAATCCCTTATGCTGAGGGACTATATCAAAAACAAACATCTTTGTCAAGTAGAATTCGTGCCGCCTAGGGGAGTCGAACCCCTGATTTCCTGGCTGAGAACCAGGCGTCCTGGGCCACTAGACGAAGGCGGCAAACCAGGCTCATTATACCAACTCTTTTTTCTTTTGGGAAGCTTTGGAGGAAGAATCTGTGGATACTTTTCTTCCTTTTTCTGAGTTATTTAAGGCAACTTTGAGCACATGGTCAATCTGGTCAGCAAACACGAACGTAAGCTCTTTCCTCACCTTAGAAGTGAGTTCAACGAGATCCTTTTTATTAGAACGCGGCAGAATGACTTTTTTTATTCCAGCACGATGCGCTGCAAGCACCTTCGACTTCACTCCGCCAATTTCAAGGACCCTTCCACGAAGCGTAATCTCTCCTGTCATGCCAAGATCACGCCGGACAGGAACTTTGGTGAGCGCTGAAACGAGTGCAGTTACGATTGCAACTCCTGCTGACGGTCCATCCTTTGGCACGGCACCTGCCGGCACATGGACATGAACGTCTGTTTTCTCAAGAAAATTTTTATCTATTCCCAATTTTTCTGCCCGACTTCGAACATATGAAAGCGCCGCATAACAGGATTCTTTCATTACGTCGCCAAGCTGGCCTGTCAGAAGCAGCTTTCCTTTTCCAGGAACTAACGCAACTTCAATAAAGAGAATCTCACCACCTGCCTCTGTGACCGCGAGTCCGGTTGACATGCCGATTGTATCTTTCTTCTCAAGAAGAAGAGACTCGAATTTCTCAGGACCTAAGAACTTCGAAAGATTTTTCTCGGTGATAACAACTCTCTCTACCTTTCTCTCAACAATCTTTCTGGCAGCTTTCCGGCACAAAGATGCAAGCTCACGTTCCAAATTTCTGACACCTGACTCCCTCGTGTAGCGCTGGATGATCGCATGAAGTGCAGCATCGCTCACTTCTAATTGACCGTCTTTTAGTCCGTGTGCCTCTTTCTGTTTTGTAAGCAGATGGCGTACACCGATATGAAATTTTTCTTCTTCTGTATAGCCGGAGAATCGGATTATCTCGAGCCTATCCCGAAGTGCCGGTGGAATTGTCTCCAAGATGTTTGCTGTTGTAATAAACATCACATCCGAAAGATCATACGGGACTTCAAGGTAGTGGTCGGAAAATGCATGATTTTGCTCAGGGTCAAGTGCTTCAAGAAGCGCTGCTGACGGGTCTCCCCGAAAGTCAGCTCCGACCTTATCGATTTCATCAAGCATAAAGACCGGATTTCGTGTTCCTGCGGTTTTAAGACTCTGAATAATTCTCCCTGGCAGTGCTCCAACGTACGTTCTTCTATGTCCGCGAATTTCCGCCTCATCCCGTATGCCGCCGAGAGACATTTTGACGAATTTTCGCTGCAACGCCCGCGCAATCGACCGGCCGATCGATGTTTTTCCTGTCCCGGGAGGTCCGGCAAAGCAGAGGATCGAACCTTTCATCTTTCCTGCAAGCTTATGAACCGCCAAGTACTCGATAATGCGCTCCTTCACTTTTTCCAAACCGTAGTGATCTTCATCTAAAATCTTCTGTGCTTTTTTAATATCAACCGCTACCTTGTCTGTAATCGTCCAGGGAAGTTCACACAACCAGTCAAGATAAGTTCGAACATAGGAAGCCTCTGGATTGTAGGCAGACATCGTTGAAAGCCGTTTGAGCTCCTTTTCCGCCTTTTCCTGAACTTCTTGAGGCATTTTTGCTTTTCTTATCTTCTCTCTATAATCCTCTACTTCCTTGCCTTCAGGGGTATCTCCGAGCTCTTCCTCAATAGATTTCAGTTGTTCGCGGAGAATCGCTTCTCTATTTGATTTACTGAGTCTGTCTTGAGTCTTACTTGCGATCTTTCTCCCAAGCTCAAGAACTTTTACTTCATGGGATAAAAACTCGTTAATCTTGTCGAGTCGTTTCTTGATATCCCCTTCTTCAAGAAGCTCCTGTTTCTCGCTTGCTCTAATATCAAGACTGTTTGCTACTTGGTCAGTCAGTTCGTGAGGACTTGCGTAGGACATCACATTCATAACAGAAAGAAGGTCTATGGATTTTCCGAGATTCACCGCTCTTCGAAACTGCGCAACGATGTGGTTGACGAGTGCTTTGATTTCATCGTCATTTTTTGGTTCTTCGGGTACTTCAACGACTTTTGCTGTAAAATACGGGGTAAACTGTTCAAAGGACTCAATCTTTACCCGATGTACTCCCTTCACGATGACATTCATTTCTCTATCCGTCTTTAAAATCCGCTCAACCGTACACATGGTCCCGAACCAGGTAAATTGCTCGGGGTTCGGATCATCGAGTCTTCGATCTTTCTGAAGGACAAAACAGATCAATTTATCCTTCGCCCACGCAGATTCTAATGCGGCTATTGATTTCTGCCTTCCAAAAGAAAGACCCATTTCAGTATGTGGAAAAACAACAGTTTCTCTTAAAGGAACAACCGGAAGAAGATGCTCTTTTTTCCCGACTTCTGGAAGCAAAATTGAATTCATGTCACATCCTTTCTATTTAGCACTCTAGTCAGACAACTGCCATTATAACAGATGAAACAATCTTTTCAACCTTCTCTTTACCCTTGCCGGGAACTATCTCAAGAAAAGAGGTCTTATAGACTACTCTCCAACTCTTGTTTCAATGCATGAGGAAGAGTAGCTAAAAGATCAGACGCAAGCACTCCGACCCCGTGTTCTTCGACTGCGAGAGCTCCTGCCTTTCCGTTTAGGTAAGCTGCAACGACACCGGATGTAAATGGGTCAACGCCTTGTGCCAAAAGACTTCCGCAAATACCAGTGAGCGTGTCACCGAAACCGCCTTTGGTCATATAGACAGATCCCGTATTATTAATCACCACATCTTTCCCGTCAGAAATGACATCGATATGCCCTTTCAGTACAACAGTTGCATTGAAATAGGAAGCAAACTCTTTCACCTTTTTCACCCGATCATCGACATTATCTGTAACTTTTTGTCCAGTCAAAGAATAGAACTCGTCTGAATGGGGAGTCAAAATAACAGTCTTTCCGGCAAGAAAATTCTGACCTCCCGTACCAATCATCCGCAAGCTTTCTGCATCAAGAACCATGGGGATGTGACATCCATTGACGATGGCAATAAACGCCTCGATCATATCGGTATTGTGTTTTCCTAAACCGCAACCCAAGACCAGGGAATTAGCTTCCTCAGACAAATGTTGGATCTGATCCACATGCGTTTTATTCAGAGAGTCCCCTTCCAGGGGAAACGTAATAAGATCAGGAAGATAGGTTGCAGCAATCGTTGCAGCCCGAACCGGGGCAGCGACAGTGACCAAATCACACCCACTTCGTAGTGCAGCTACAGCGTTAAAAACAACCGATCCCGTGTATTTTTTGCTTCCGCCGACCACAAGTACCTTTCCGTACCTGCCTTTGTGAACCCAATCAATACGCTCTTTATAAATCTCTTTTATCTTTCCGCGTATGTCCATCTTATGTCACCTCTGATTGAAGATAATGCTCTTTGTTGACGTCATTTCTTCAACACTTACCTTGATTCCCTCTCTTCCCAAACCTGAGACTTCATCTCCTCCGAATGGAAAATTTCCGACTCCGTGAGACGGCGCAGCGTTAATCTGCACTGTCCCTGTTTCAAGCCGTAACGCTGCATCAAGTGCCCGGTCAAGACTTTGGGTAAAGACCGCACTATCCAAGCCGTATTCAGATCTATTTGCTATCTCGAGTGCTTCAGTACTATCTTTTACCTTTAGTATCGCCGCAACAGGTCCGAACGTTTCTTCCCAGGCAATACGCATCTGCGTCGTCACGTTGCCAAGAAGCGTCGGCTCAAAGAAAAGGCCGTTGCGTTTCTTTCCACCCACATGGAGGGTTGCACCCTTTGAAAGTGCATCTTGTACCAATTCTTCGACTTTCTTTATTCCTTTCTCATTAATAAGAGGACCCATTTTGATCTGGAAATCCATCGGATCTCCTAAACTCCAGTTTTTCGCTTCATCAACCATTTTCGTGACAAACGAATCATAGACCTTTTCAACAACGAGAATCCGACTTAACGCGTCGCAGCGCTGTCCCGCATACTTAAAGGCACCCTTTCCTACTTCTTTCACAGAAAGGTCAAGATCCGCATCTTCAAAGACAAGCGCAGGACATTTCCCTCCTAACTCCAGATGAAGTTTAGCAAAAACGGCTTTTTCTGCTATGTGCCGACCGACTTCCGTACTTCCCGTAAAAGAAACCATGTTGACCCGTGGATTTACAACCAACTCATCCCCGACTTCTTGTCCTCCTCCCGTCACCACATTCAAAATGCCGGCCGGAAGTCCTGCTTCTTCAAAACACTGCGCAAGGAGGATTACCGGACCCGGGTCATCGCTTGATGGTTTAAATACCACCGTGTTTCCGGCTGCTATCGCAGGACCGATTTTTGAAGCAGGATTATTAAGAGGATAGTTAAAAGGAGAAATTCCAACGATCACACCCAATGGATACCGAAGCATCATTCCGACCTTTTTCGCTGTTCCTGTTACCATATCTCCGCGAAACGCTTCACCTCGAATATCTTTTGCTTCCTCGGCAGCAAACCTGATCCGAAGAATCGCTGCTTTTACTTCGCTCTCCGATTCTTCATACGGCTTTCCGGCCTCTAAGACAATACGTTCAGTGAACTCTTTTTCCCTCTGTTCCATAAGATGTGCAACCTTTTCAAGAATAGACGACCGCTCGGCGGCGGTAAGACGCTTACTTGTGTCTTTCGCGTAAAAAGCAGCCTCTATCGCCGCATGCACATCCTGAGAATTTGCGCGGGGAATTTCTGCAACAGCTTCTCCTGTCGCAGGATTTAACACCTCTATCACAGCAGCGCTACGCGCATCAATCCATTTTCCATTCACATACATCTTGTAGACATTTTTTCTTTGTTCCATAGACTCCCTCCATGTGATAGAGTAACATTTTCCACTGGCTAAAGCCAGTGGCTTTGAAGCCCCAAAGAAAAATGTTGCAAAAGCTTCAATTCATCCATACAATAAATTGTATGGTATTCTTGAAGCTTTTAGTAACCCACTTTGATGATTTTGACAAGAAAAAAGCTACGAGGATTCAAATTCGAAAATAATTTTGGAGAGTACCTGAATAAAATGAGTTGCTTTTTCTTCGTCTCTGACTTCTTCACTTAAAATAACAACCACATACGGTCGTTTGGGAAAAAGAACAATCCCAGCATCATGAATGACTCCAACTTGCGTCCCGTCTTTATGAAGAACAGTCACGTCCTTTGGTAACAAAACCGGAAGCCTGTCCTCTTTTTCCGGGTCTTTCATCATAAGGAGGGCCTCCCGTTTTACAAAGCCACCATACTTGCCGATATATATATCAGAAAGCATCCGGCCAGTGTCTGAAGGTGTCGTGATATTCTCCTGAATCATCGTCATTGAGTATCCTTGTTCGTTTAGGAACTGTTGCATTTTTTCTCTTCCCAGCATATTTGCCAACACGAAAGACGCGGTGTTATCGCTGTACGTCATCATGAAACGAGCGAGTTCCCA
>DATEUZ010000041.1:0-3692 GCA_035282885.1 Patescibacteria group bacterium
GGTTAAAATTGACCCGAGAATCGGACCGATACATGGAGACCAACTCGCCGCAAAGGAGGATCCGATGAGAATTGATCCGAGGTATGCAACTGTTTCTCCCCGATGTACGGGCACCTTGTATGTTCGCTGCAATCGTGGAATCTGTACGATTCCAAGTGAAAAAAGTCCAAAGAGAATGAGAAATAACCCGGCAAGCCGGATAAGAGAAACTCTATATTCCCCAAAAAGTTGCGAAACAAATCCCAACGATGCACCCAAGAGCAAAAAGACACTTGTAAATCCACAAATAAAAAGTAGCGTGTGCAACAAAATTCTCCTCCGCGCCGCAGGAATTGGAGAAACAAGCTCTTGAGAAGAAATCCCAGCAAGGTACGAAACAAACCCTGATACAACCACAATAACGCATGGACTCGTAAAAGACGCGATACCAGCAAGAAAAGCGACCAGAAACGTCAGATGTGTTCCTGTAACCGTATCCAAAAAAACTCCTTTAGGATGTACTCTTTACGTTCTTCTCACCGATAAGAAGAACACAAAGAGTCCCAACTGCAGCGACGAAGAATCCAGTCTGGAGCGGGAAACCGAGCGTCAGAGCTCCTGCTAAAAGTAAAATAGTCATTAAATGCGCAAAGCTGATTGCGAGCTCACGAAGAATAAGATATTCAAAGGGTTCGTACTGAAGTGCTTCCTGATATACCATAACGTCAAAGGGCATCCACATAAAGTTTTGCGAAAGTTTCGAGACAATATCAAGCCCGAAAAGCGCTCCCAGAGATCGTGTCAGCGCTTTTGCAATCCAAAGTACTGCATGTAGAATTGAGCCGATCCGAAAGATGTTGATATTTTTCTTTGTGTCCGCGAAGATCCCTGCTATCCAACACGTCAAGAGAGAAATAAAAAAGACGATAGATGTTAAAAAACCTAAGGTTAAGTAACTTCCGATGGCAAGAAAGAAAAAGAGAGGCCAGACTATCCCTTCAACTGCATTTTCTGCCCCTGCACCAAAGAAAGAAAAGACGCTCTTTCGGAATCGTTTTTCAAAGAAGTCGTGAACGATACTAAGGGACGGATGATTCAATGTAAGTACATGTTCCGCTAAGAAAAAACTTGGAAGAGTGGAAATAAAAACTAGTATAAGAGAACACAGAAGGAGTGTGGAGAAACCGAAACTGGTAATAATAAAACCTCCGAAAAGAGGCGCTAGAGCACCGGCGATTTGCTCCACCACCCTGATTCCTCCAATCTCATGCCCAAACCTCTTTCGACTTCCTTCTTCAACAAACACAAGGTGATACGGAATCCAATAGAAAGGAATGAGGATCCCCACAAGGAGAGAAGCAGGGAGAAGGAGATAAAAATGTTCCTTCGCAAACACAAGAGACAGAAGATGAAAAAGAAGAAGCGTGTTTCCTACGACAATGGAAGCCCGAACACCAAAACGGGATAAAAACCGACTCGCAGGAAGGGTTGAAAGGAGGATTATCACCCTGATAAGAGCAAAATACACAAGCACTCCGGTGAGCTGGAGGGAAAGACTAACATCAGGGAAACGACTCTGCATGAGTCTCAGGACATAGAGAGGAATAAAAATTCCCAGAGATCCTACCGCAAAAGATCGCAAACCGGAAGTGGTATAAATCGGCGCCAGCCTGCTTGCTATCAGGTGCGGGAGATGAAGAAGTTGATGTGGAGTGTATCGATGCATGCTTTTTCTACTTGCTATCTAGTGTGACGAAGGGCTTTTTCCCTGTCAAGAGACCTTTTCAAGGCCCTTTGAGCTGTCTTCTGTGCGGATTGGAAGGGGGAGGTAAACCCTCCTTTCTCTAAGAGATCGTCTAAAAGAAGCTGTTGTTTGACGCTTGCTGCCTTCATGGCCTCAACACTTTCTAAGTTTCCATCCAAACCCACTCTTTTACTGAGCCGTTCAGTCTCGGAGGAGAGAAGTTTCGCTTGATCTTCCGCTTTCGTCTTATCTCCTTCTTCCTGAAGACGGACAGTCTCGGCGAGTCTATTTTCTAAAAGAGAGATTTCATAGAAGAGTCGTTCATCATGCGGCTGCAGAGATTTTGTTGCCTCCTCTTTCCAAGTCTTTAAGAAATAAAACATATCTCCCGGAAGAAGCCGTGGTGAGTAGGTCGAAAGACCCTGTATCGGTTCTTTCACTATTGCTTTTTCTTCCGACAGCGTATATTCCAGATATTGATCAAAAACGTGTACTGCAGCAAGAACAGTGACAGTAATCGATTTTTGCTCCTCGAACAGCTTTCCTTCTTTCCCTACAGAAAATTTCCATGTATATGTTTGGGGTTCAAAAGGAGCATAGAGCAGGAATGAAAATGTCTGCTCCTTTCCAGGTTGCACAATACTCATCGGGAGGGGCATGTCAACAAGTGTTTCGCCATCTTCGTAAAACCCGTAAAGTCGATATCCTTTCTCTTCTCGCCATGTCGTATTACCTGTGTTCCGAACACGAACAGAAGCCTCGTATGGTTTCCCTGAGAGAAGCGTATCAGGGGTATCCAGAGCAAGGAACTCAGCTTTATCCAGTGTATTCACTGCCGGGCTTCCTTCTTTTTTGGAAACCTTTTTCAATTCATCAAACTGCGGATACGCGCTTCCATCTTCTTTGAGAAACGAAAAACGATTAAACGGTTCTTGAAAGTACCCCAAAGCAAATGGTGTGACCGCCACAACGAAGGGATCGTTCCATGTAGTACGGAATGCCTGCGAGACATAGGTAGCCACGGTCTGAGGTGAAAGACGTGCTCCGTTTTTATATCCGTCAACCGTATGTTGCCACCCCGTTTCAGTAATAAAGACCGGGAGTTCTACGCCGAAACGTTGTTTCAGAAACTGTATCTCATGTTTGTATCCCTGCACAGTTCCTCGTCCTGAAGCAGTTGGCGAACCGGAGAATTCCGGATTCGGATACGAATGTGACGACCATCCATCAATCAATAGGAAAATACCAGGAACTTCCCTTTCCATCTCCAAGAGATATGCATATTCGTCGAGAGAAAAATGACTAAGGCTTGGAGCGGAAGCATCAAAGCCCGCATTGAGTACAAAAAAATCCGGATTTTCTTCTTTCAGAGCTTGTATCGTCTCATTCAACACTATCGCGTACGCTGAAGGTTGTATCTCTCCACCCCACTCCTTTGCGTGGTTCGGCTCGTTATAGACGATAACATATCTGTTTTTCACCGGCCAGGAAAGACTGTTTAGAAAAGTAGCCCAGTCCTTTGCATCTTCACTCATCGGCTTTTCCCAGGTATCTCCATTCGGAAGAGTTGCTAACCGGACAATAGGAATAAGATGAAGAGAATCAAGCGTGTCAAGAAATGGTTGCCACCGGCTGACATCCCGCTGGTCTTTTCGAATCACAACTGTCACATATCCCCAATCGCCACCGGATGAATTTACCAAATCTGATGCTTTCTCAATAAGAGACCCATCAACCGTATGTATACCTACTTTATTGTTCGGGTAAGACAAAGGGTTCACAGTACCGTATGCACTCGAGGGAGTGACTGCAAAAACTGGTGTTTGGGAAAGAAAGAAGAAAAAGAAAAAACAACCAACTACCCAGATGTTTCGCATATACCGTATTGTATCATGCGAAAACGATTATCCTTTTTGCTTCTTTTCCTTTTTGAGCGTCTTATCAAGACGCTCGGAGATTTCTAAATCCA
>DATEUZ010000042.1:0-2858 GCA_035282885.1 Patescibacteria group bacterium
GATTCTGAACGGAACGAGGAACCCGCTTCTATTGGTTGGGGGATGTGGCACAGGAAAAGAAGTGGCGATACTTAGAGCAAGATTTCCCAAAGCTAGAGTAATAGGGTTTGATGCTAGTTCAGGAATGATCGGTGAAGCAAAGGCAAGGGTTCCTCAAGGAGAATTTTATGTACATGACATTCGGGAGAATTGGGCTGATTTGTTAGATGAGAAGGGAATCGATGGGGAGATTGTTGCTGTTTCCGTCAATAGTGCGATGACACATATAAAAAAAAGCGAAGTAAATGAGGTTATGAGTGGGGTGAGAGAGGTCATGGATACGAAAGATGGACTTTTTTACTTCGGTCTCAAAAGCTCGAAAGACGGGGCTATCTTCTCTGATGTTCGTCTGGGTGGTATGACTAGATATTTCACGACGTATTCCACAATGGAGGTCCAACTGGTGAAATTTTTGGCTTCTTACAACGGCTTTCATTCTCTCACTGAGCTTAACCTTCCTAACATTTATCAAGATCGTCCAGACTGGTGGGAGGGTTTCTTTACCAGCTAGGCAAAAGTGTGAAGATCTATTTCACTGCAGCTATTTCTTTAATGGATCAATACGGAGAGCAATACCGTAGGATAGTTGATATCTTATTGGAGGAAGGTCATTCAGTACAGTACGAGCAAGTATTTAAGCAAAAGTTAAAGGATATAATTTCTGAGACCGATGAGAAGAAGGTTGATTACTATAAAAAATTTTTAAGATGGATAAATAATGCTGATTTAGTTATTGCTGAGGCCTCATTTCCCTCTACAGTACATATTGGATATGAACTTAATGTTGCTCTAGAGAAAGGCAAGCCAGTAATCGTTCTTTTTCAGGAAGGGAAAGCACCAGTTTTTCTTGAGGGAGTAAAGTCCGATAAATTAATTGTCCAGAAATATAGGCTGGATGAATTAAGAGAGATTCTTACTGCTGCTATTAACAAGGCTGCGGAAAGGAGAGAAACCCGCTTCAATTTCTTTATTCCTCGCAGACTCGTCGCATATCTTGACTGGATTTCTAAAAAACGGCGGATTCCTCGGGCTGTGTATCTGCGTCAACTCCTCAGAGGAGAAATGCGGATGAATAAGGATTATCAAGTATGAAGATTTATTTTACCGCGGCGATCACCGAGATTCCTGTAGCGCATCAGGATAACTACCGGAGGATTGTGGAGGAGCTTAAGGCTTTGGGTCATCAGGTCACTGCGGACCATATTTTGGGAAAGACAGCGAAGGCGTTGGAGTCGCAAGCGAAGGAAGAAGCAGAGAAGATTTATCGGAAACTGATCGTATGGAAGAATCAAGCGGATCTGGTGGTTGCCGAGACGTCGTATCCCAGTTTTGGCGTCGGGCAGGAGATTTCCTACGCTTTGATGCAAGAGAAGCCGGTGATTGCCCTCCATCTTCCGCAGCGAAAACCACATCTGCTTACTGCCATCGGCCAAGAGTACCTGCACATTGTGGAGTACACACCGGAGATTTTGAAGCGGACCCTTGCTGATTACATCGAGTATGCCAAAGGCGTTGCCGATACCCGGTTTAACTTCTTTATCTCCGCTGATCTTGGGAGCTTTTTGGATTGGGTTTCAAAGAAGCGCAAACTCCCTAGGGCGGTATTTTTGCGGCAATTGATTGAAGAAGATATGCGCAAGAATAAGCAATACCTTCGGGAGGCCGAAGGAGGAAAGTCATAATATACCGCTCTTTATGGGCGGTTTTTTTTATGAAAGTGTTTTTCGTCGCTACTCCGAAAGGTCTCGATAAATATGCACAAAATTACAAGCGAATTGCGCAATGTATTGAACAACTCGGACACGAGCATACTTGTCGTTTTATTCTCGATTTTAAGGATTCATTCTACACTTTGCTTCGAGAGAAGTGGCCAGAGCATTATCGGAATGTTATCGGCGAGCTAAAAAGTGCAGATATCGCAATTTTCGAAGTGACTGTTTCGAGTATGACGGCTGGACAACTCATTCAAGAAGCAATTCATATGAGCAAACCTGTCATTGCGCTTCATACTGGCGAATATGAGTCTATTTTTTTGGGTGGTACTGAGGGTGTCGAACCTAAAGTTCAAGTAGTGGAGTACTCTGACGAAAATCTGGAAAAAGTATTAAAGGATGCAATTGAATATGCCTATGATTGGTTGGAAAGTCGCTTTACATTGATTCTACCAACTCATGTTCGGAGGCAGCTTGATCAAGTCGCAAAATCGGGAACTTCGAGATCTGAGTATATTCGAAAGTTGATTGAGAAGGATATGAAGAAAGACAGTAAATGAAAATCTTCTTCATCGGGACTCCAAGGGGGAATTTGGATCATGCCAGGGTCATCTATAAGGCGACTGAAGAACTGGGGTATGAGCACACGACAGATTTTATGCTTCGCATCGACCCTGCAATCTTTTATGACGTTGATGAGAAAATGTGGCAGGAGCGCTATCGATCCAGGTTAAGGGAAATAACGGAGGCGGATATTTGTGTGTTTGAGGTTTCTATTCACAGTTTAGCGGTTGGGCAACTCATTCAGGAGGCAATACGCAGAGAGAAACCGGTTATTGCCTTGTATTATCAGGGTCAAAAACCGTATTTTTTGCGAGGAGCGGAGGGAAGTGAGACGCGAGTTCAGTTGATCGAATACACCTTGGATAATCTCAAAGATATCCTGGCTGATGCGTTTGAAATTGCGAATGAACTTTTAACTACCAGATTTACAATGTTGATGCCACCTGATATGACGAAATTTTTGGATAAGGTTACAGAAGAGAAAGGAACCGCAAGGTCCGAGTACATCCGGGAGCTTATTGCTCGCGAGATGCGGAAGGGGAA
>DATEUZ010000043.1:0-5363 GCA_035282885.1 Patescibacteria group bacterium
CCTGTATCCCGATAAAAATATCTATGATTATCCGGGCATTCCAGAGATTCTCGCCAGGGATCTTGCGGATACAATGACGACTCACGCTCAAAAGCTCGGCGCAGTCATACAGACCGATGCTCCAGTAAAAGCTGTCAGAAGAATGAACGACCATTTTGTGCTTGAAACCAGTATCGGACCGTTTGAAACGAAGTCAGTGCTGCTTGCGATAGGAATCGGTTTGTTCCAACCGATGAAACTCGGCATCCCAGGCGAAGATGCAGATGGCATCTATTACAAATTTCCACAATCCCAAGAATTCGAAGGAAAACGCGTGTTGTGCGTCGGTGGCGGAGACACGGCAATTGAGGCTGCCAAGATGGCACTTTCGAACCATGCTGCAAAAGTGTATCTGGTTCACAGAAGAAACGAGTTTCGGGCGGTTGAGAAATCTTTGTACGAACTGCAAAAACAAGGATGTATCTTTCTCACCCCGTTTGAGCTGACCGAAATACTCCAGAACGGAAAAGAAGTACGACTCGTCAATAAAGACACGAATGAGGTCCAAAATCTTTCGGTCGATCTGATCTGCATTCATGTCGGACTTATTTCTGATGCGTCTCTGATTGAAACATGGGGTCTTACGTCATCACAACATGCAGTCATCGTTGACGAAAATTATCAAACCAGTGAACCTGGCATATTTGCATGCGGTGATATCATTATTCCTCAGGGAGAATATAAACGAATTACGATTGCTCAAGGCCAGGCCGCCCAAGCTGTCCACGGCGTCTATAAGTACCTAAAAAGCCCCTACTGGACGAAGACAGAATGAAACAGATCATCACGTTTTTAGCCCTTCTTCTTTTGTTTCCTGCTATCGTCAATGCCTTCGAAAGCAATGAAATGCGGTATTTTAGTAAAGAAGGGTGCTCTTACTGCGCGAAAGTTGAAGACTACTTTACCCGAAACAACCTGTACGAAACGTTTCATATCACGACATACGAGATCTCCAACAATAAAGAAAACGCAAGGCTCCTTAATACTCTGTATGATGGTGTGAATGTCCCTATCTCTGAAAGAAAAATTCCTGTTCTCTTTCTTGACGACAATACCCCTATCATCGGCGACAAATCAATTATCTCGTATTTTGAAGGCCTGACGCAGGGAGGACAAGACACAAATCAGAAAACGCCTTCCATATCAACATCTTTAGACCTGACATTACCTGTCGTCATCCTCGGAGCGCTCGTTGATGCGATCAACCCTTGCGAATTCGCAGTTCTTATCATTCTTCTTTCTACCACCGCAATCACAATCCGAGATAAGGTTGCACTGAAATCAGGGCTCGCCTTCTCTCTTGCGATCTTTCTTTCCTACAGCGCGATGGGTGTAGGGCTTTATAAGGCTCTCACTCTCGGTACCCTCCCCCAATTCTTTTTGAAGGCAATCGGAGTCCTTGCTGTCATCTTGGGACTTCTCAATATGAAGGATTTCTTCTGGTACGGGAAAGGCGTTTTGATGGAGGTACCTCTTTCCTGGAGACCGAGACTAAAGGCTCTCATCCTATCGGTTACTTCCCCTCTCGGAGCGTTTCTGGTTGGATTTCTGGTCAGTTTGTTCCTTCTCCCCTGTACGAGTGGTCCGTACATTGTCATTTTGGGACTACTTGCGGAAAAAGCAACGCGCATGCAGGCAACGTTGTACCTTTTACTCTATAACCTGATCTTTGTTTCCCCTATGGTTCTTATTACTCTTCTTGTCTACTTCGGGTTGTCGCCAGAACAAGTGGAGGCACAAAGACAAAAAAGGATCAAAATCCTCCATTTGATTGCAGGAGTGCTTCTCCTTCTCATGGGCTTCTCTGTTCTTTTGGGACTGCTGTGAATTACTTTTCTTTCAATTCTTGAACGAGTGATGTCTCAAAAAACGAGGGATTCAATTTTCTTCCCTGTGGATGGATATACCGAAGCATGAATTCCAGAAGATTTTGTCCTTTTTATATACCTTTTACACAAACGTAGAGATTATGTGCCTAACCATTCTTTCTTAAGGTGATGAAATGCCCCTTGTTGAATCGATTCTCTCATCTCATCGACTAACCGAACAAGGAAACGAAGATTATGGATGCTTGCAAGTCTGTACGCGAGAAGCTCATGCGCTCGAAACAGATGATGCACATATCCTACCGAGTAGTGAAGACAGGTATAACAGTCGCATCCTTTCATTATCGGTTTTTTTTCTCTGCTGTACAGAGACTTCGTAATGTCTGTTCGGAATCGTTTTTCCGAATCTTTGATGAAGACGTGCCCCATACGTCCGAGCCTTGTCGGAGAGACACAATCAAAAAGATCGATTCCCCTTTCAATCGCGTCAAAAACATCATCAATATCACCAACACCCAAGAGATGACGCGGTTTGTTTTCCGGAAGATGCGGGATAGACCACTCAAGCACATCACGCATATCTTTCTTACTTTCACCCACTGATACACCACCGATACAGACTCCCGGAGTGTCGAGATGTGCAATGAACCGAGCGCTCTCTTCCCGAAGATCCCTGTATACGCCTCCTTGCACGATACCGAAGAGTGATTGTTCTTTGTCTGTCCATGCATTAATACAACGGCTTGCCCAGCGGTGGGTACGGTCCATTGCGGCTTTTGCGTATTCATGAGTGGCAGGAAAGTAGGTACACTCGTCAAACATAAGCATAATGTCAGAACCCAACTGTTGTTGGATTTCTATAGACTTTTCGGGCGTAAAAGTGTGGGTTGTTCCGTCAAGGTGAGAAGTAAACGTGACTCCCACTTCCTGTATTTCACACAGCGACTTTTCATCTCCTTCACTACTTTCAGGTCGACCAATTCCCCGATGAATTCCTTGCGCTACCTTTCTTTTTCCGACACCCAAGCTAAAAACCTGAAATCCACCTGAATCTGTTAAGATTGGCTTCTTCCAGTTCATAAACGAGTGAAGCCCACCAAGCGATGCGATGACCTTATGTCCTGGCTGGAGATACAAATGGTAGGTATTCCCGAGAATAATCTGAGCACCGAGGTCTTTCAGTTCCTCAGGTGTAAGAGATTTTACCGTTGCCTTTGTTCCAACCGGCATAAATGAAGGTGTCTGGACGACTCCATGCGGGGTTTTGAGTATTCCCACCCTAGCGTTGCTTTTTGTGTCTTGTTTTTCGACACGAAAAGAAAATCTCATACAGAAGTTCCTGTCCGCGAACGAAGAAGAGAAATCGAAGCAACGACAAATGCAAAACGAAGAACAAACCCTATTGAAAAAGAAAGCATATCAAAAAGATTCGAAATCCGTGGAGTCTGAAGAAATCTATTCACAAAATAAAGAAAAGATGCGCCGTTGATAACAAGGAGGGCTATTCCTATATGAAAAAAAAGATGCCTTATCCCGCCCGCCCTGCCGAGTGAGTACCCGAAGAAAAGTAACGACCCAATGATAAGAATGAGGTACATCAAGCTCGTCTGGTCTGCCCCTTTTTGCGAGATCTGCGATATAAGCTGCTTTGTAAACAAAAGAGCACCTGTGAAACTGACTATAAATTCGACTAACGGCTTCAACCGTAACCACTGATCACGCGTCATAGCTTACCTCTATTATACAAAAAAAGCGCCCGAGTATATATTGACTCGGGCGCACAATTCTTTACACCTCTATCTTTTCCTCCTTTCCTCGTCTTGTCACCATCGTACCGTGAGAGTTCTACACTGGGCAAACTCCTTTTTATGTTAGGCCCCTTTTTTTGCACCTCCTCTCGGTACAACAGTTCCAAAATCCACAACATACACATACGCTGGCACTGATACGACTCCCCCTCCGTATAATCCAGATCTGATATCAACACCGGAATACTGAGGTGACTTGAAAGATACGATTTTCTGTCGAGATTTTAAGAAAGATAACGTCATATGTTCCCCCAACAATGTAGGAAGGTTATTCTCCCTGCATCTTTTTTGTTTCTTGAAGTGTTTTTTCCAAAAGTTCCTGCAGACGTTTATTCATTTGTTTTCCGTCGAGCTTGATCATGGTGGCCCCCAACAAAATAATTCTATATCCAGATTAATATAACTATGGGACCTATGTCAAGGGGTCAATATGAGGCTAATTATACAATTATACAAATACTATTTATAATATATACTTATCCCTTTTTCATTATAATTGGGGTTGAAGATAATTCTCTGAGAACATCGAAGTTGTCATCTGGTGCTGCCATGTTTCTCTTTGTTACACCACAACGTGTACAGATATGAACAAGGATATACTCACTCCCTTTTCGCTCAACAGTCTTTGGTTCCATGATTCCGCCGCAGTCACTCAAACGGTCTCCCGGAACTTTACTGTCGACGTGCTTACTCCAAAGGCATGAGGAACAGTGATTTCTGCAGGATTTTGTACGTGAAGGAACAAAAAAGCCACAGTACTCGCATAAGAAACCTTCGTTTATCGTGCGAAACTGTTTTCTCATCACCCAGAGTATACCATACAAAAATCAGGAAGTAAGAAACGAAGACAACCTGAGGAGGTCTTTTTCTTTCAACTCTTTGAGTTTTTGCAACCGTTCCCCTTTCAACAAAGATGCGACATGCTCTCCGCTCACAAAATGAGGAACGATGACATAATCAGCTCCGGCTTTATACAGAAGCTGTGCTTCCTCAACAAAAAGAGCGTTCACAATAACTTTCGTCCGGGGATGGACTTCTTTGACCCGGTCCAAGAGGACGAGGTTATCATTGAGATCTGTAACCGTTGATATCACCAACTTTGCGTCATCAAGGTTTGCATATGTTTGGATTTCAACATCTCCAATATCGCCAAAAAGGGTCGGAACGTTCATTGACTGAAGTTTTTCGACTACTTTCGGGTTGTAGTCGATGACCAAAACCTCATATCCCTGTTTCTGTAACTCTTCCAGGATACTGAATCCAGTTCTGTCACACCCCACTAACACGACATGATCTTTCTTCTTCTCTCCCCCGTCTATTTTTTCAAGCCGCAGATCGCTCCGTTCAAAAATACCAAGAACAGGGAGTACCAGTGAATACAGTTTATGCGCAGATAAAATAAGATACGTGGACGCTGTCATGGTGATAACAGCGACAAAACTCACTAATCCAACAACTTCAGGTTTTAGATGTCCAATTCTCTCGCCTAAGAATACAAGAATAAGAGAGAATTCGGATATCTGGGCCGCAGTAACGCTCACCAAGAATGAGGTACGCTTGCGAAACCCCATAAAACCCATAATCAAAAGAATTATGAGAGGGTTCCCAATAAGAACGAACGAAGAAAGGAGCAAAGCTTCCTTCATATAGACGAAAATGTGGGAAAAAGACAAACTGAATCCTAAAAAGA
>DATEUZ010000044.1:0-3494 GCA_035282885.1 Patescibacteria group bacterium
TGAACGGCGATCGAAAAAAGAAGCGCTGTTGCGACAAAGAGAAATGTCAGGGGGTCATCACGCAGAAGATTGAGTAGTGACATATTTTTCGTTTTCTTGCAAGTCTTTTAGGCTTGTGTTATTATACCACACGAGGAGAATGTGCTATGGCACAGATGTGTGCTTTTTGTCAAAAAGGTAATCAAAGAGGACATAACGTCAGTCATGCAAAAAACCGGACCAAGAAGATCTGGGTTCCGAACTTGCATACTGCTCGCGTTGTTGTTGACGGAAGAGTGAAACGGGTATCTTTGTGCACGAAATGCCTCCGAACCGCAGTCAAGCCCCATGTTACCATGAGTCAGGCACAGGCAAAGTAAAGTCTTTGTGCCCTCTCAAGAACACATCGAACAGCATTTCTTTTTTCCCCTCTAACTTTACGCGATTTCCCGGGAGAAACTGAAGTTTTTTCCCATTCCACTCAGTCCAGGCCAGCGGCTCTGGATACATTGCCCTGATTTTTCGTTTTGTTTCATCTTGCGGCTTCATCCAGTCGATCTTGGCGTCAGTATGTGTCACCATTGAGCAATACGTAGCCTCGGTGTCTTTCTGCGGTTTTGGCTTCAAGGCTCCGTTGAGATACAGCGGGAGCGCTTTGATAAGCAGTTTCGCACCAAGGTCGGCAAGTTTCAGGGAAAGTGTTTCAGTCGTGTCGGTGTCTTCAATGGGCAACTCTCCTTGGGTTAAGATCGGTCCTTGGTCGAGTTTCTCATTTATCTTCATGATCGTGATTCCTGTTTTCTTTTCTCCGGAAAGAATTGCGTGCTGAATGGGAGAAGCACCGCGGTACTTTGGCAGGAGAGAAGCATGGACGTTGAGACATCCGTATTTGGGCAAAGTCAAGGAAGCCTTCGGAATAATTTTTCCGTACGCGGCAACGACACAAAGGTCCGGACGAAGAGATTGAATTGAATCAAAAACCGTTGAAAGTTTTTCTGTCTCGTAGACTTGAATTTTTTCTTTAAGGGCATATTCTTTGACTGGAGTCGGAGTCATGATTTTTTTACGGCCAACCGGTTTATCTGGACGTGTGACAACGCCGAGAATCGTGAGAGAAGATTCTTTGGAGAGCCATTTGAGTATTGTTGCAGAAAAGCTGGTGTTTCCAAAAAAGACGACTGAGGTCATAACTTGACCTCTCGGAGTTCTTCTCCTTGAACTTCAAACATTTTTCCTTTTTGAGAAAGGACATGATCAACATATAAAATGCCATCGAGATGATCCATCTCATGTTGCATGATACGGGCGGAGAATCCTTTATATGTCCGTCGGATCTTTTTACCGGCGAGTGACAGTCCTTCAATGGTAACAGATGTCGCTCTTTTAAGAGTCCCGTAGTATTTTGGTAAAGACAGGCATCCTTCAAGTAATTCTTCTTTCTCTTCTGACAGAGAGACTATTCTCGGGTTAATAAAAGTGACGATATGTTTTCCGACTTTTGCTACAAAAATGCGTTTACTGACGCCGATTTGCGGAGCGGCAAGACCTACTCCTTCTGGAGCTTCTTGGCTCTGGAGAGCATTGATCATTTCGTCAATAAGTGTTTTCACTCCCTGGTCAATACTGCTAACGTTTTTTGCGGTTTCCCGAAGTACTTGATCTGGAACTTTGACAATTATTGGGGGCGTTGTTCTTCTCATCAGGGCTCTCTTGGGAACTTCTCTATTTCTGCCATGAAACTTATAGTCATTTATTATCTCGATGGTTTTTATACTTCCTTCTGTCACATTGTATCAGATTTTTCGACTTACTTGTTTTGGATCGTTTTCAGTTTTTGAATGGCATCGGGATCCTCTGGAAAAACGACCAGCATCTGTTGAAGAAGTTTTCCTGCTTCTTCATTTTTTTGCTCTTCGATATAAAGGTCAGTTAACGTCAGATATGCTTCTTTATAGTCCGGTTTTAGGTAAAGTGTGTAGGAGAGAAGGTCTTCGGCTTCCTTTAAAAATTTTGCTTGGATGTAGAGAAGCGAAAGGTGATAGTGTATTTTTGCGTCCGTTGGAGCAAGTTGCGCAGCCTTTGTTAATGTCTCAAATGCTTTTCCGGCATAGGTGGGATCAACTGCTGAAAGTTGTGCATACGTTCGTGTCGCTTTTTTTAAGAAGCCGACATTCTTAGGAGAAATGGTAAGAGATTTTTTATTTGCAGCGTCTGCTTCGATCATGAGTTCTTGGGCAAAGGATGTATTGTCGGCATTGAAAGCGGTTGCAGCTAAGACCGCGCTGGTGTACGCGAGTTCATTTTCGTAGAAGGGTTCAAGGGGATTAAGTCTCGTTGCTTGTTTAAGAAAGACTCGGGCTTCTTCAAAATACCCTGCTTGTTCTAAACGAAATCCTTTTGCAAAAGCGACGTCGCCAAGATAATACCGGATAACAAAACTTTCAAGAAGAAACGACCCTGCAATGACAAGAGACGCGAGAAAAGGAAAGAGGGGGTAAGTGGTTCCTTTCACACTTTTATTTGTTTTGATAGTATTTGATACTAAAGACGTATCTTCTGTTATAGAAAGAGAGAGTGCCGGAAAAAGGAACGTCAAGAAAGACACGACAACAACGCTAAAACCGAAGAAATTTGCAATCATAGCGCCTGTCCATCCCGCAAAAACTGCGAAAAGAATAAGATTGTCGTGATTAATTTCTGTTTCCCGCATATGTTTTAGTACGATAAACGCGTATGAAAAAAGGAATAAACAGTATGAAAAGAAGCCGCTGATGCCCATGGTGGCAAGATAGTTCAGGTATTCATTGTGCGCTTTGTTATAGAGAAAGTCCCATTCGGTGGTGAGATTGTGAGCAATTGGCCGGAATTGATAGTAGCTTTCGGCAAAGGTCTCAACACCTGAACCGAAGAGGGGATACGCTCTTGCTATTGAAAAAGCACCTTGCCAGACAATTGTGCGAATTTTACCGGTTTCTTCTGTCCCGGCAACAGGAGTGACGGCTGGGGTAGCCACAATTTCTGTGGCTGGTTGACTGGCTGGCAGATTTCTTGCCTGATTGATAACTCTTGACCAGAGAGGTTTGCCGAGCACAGCGGTTACTAAAATGAGGAGGAGAAAGGAAACGAGAAGCTTTGAGCCATAATTTTTTAAAAGGTTAAGGCGCAAAGATGAGTGTGATAAAGGAAGTTTGATATAAAGAGTAAGCAGAAAGACACAGAGAGTGATAAGAAGTGCGAAGAAGGCTGAAAGTGAAAACGTGAAGAGAAAAGCACTGTAGATTATCCCAAAGATACCTAAAAGTAGGAGAGAGAGACTATTTCTTATTTGTTTCTTTTTAAGGAACAATCCCAAAGATAACGGGAGGAAGAAGAGAAGATAGGTTGCAAGCCAATTGGGTTGTCCGAATGTCGAAAATACCCTCGCTTGAGAGTCCTGGACCCATTTTCCTTGGTCAATTCCCAATCGCTGAAGGATCCCATACAAAGAGACGACAACAGCGCTTGTAAGGGCAGTA
>DATEUZ010000045.1:0-5471 GCA_035282885.1 Patescibacteria group bacterium
AAACTTGTGCGGATGACGATTTTCTTAACACTTCCTGCAATCGCGTGGGAAGGAAAAGATCCGTTCGAATCATTCGGGACAGCGGCTTCAGTGATTAAGCGCCACCCTGCGCAATTTCTTACAACATATACGATTACCGGAATTATCGGAGCGATTATGGCGCTTCCCTTGGTCCCGCTTGCCTTTCTTCCAGATGAAGTTGATTTGCCTTCCGTATTTTGGCTTGCTGTGATCATTTATGAAGGAATTATTTGGACCTTTGGTATCTACATGGAGCAGATGTCGGTCGGACTCCTGTATCTCTGGCATCTGAAATGGGTAAAGGCGAAGATGGCGGATGAGACGCTCGGAGATGACCTTTCATTTGTTGCACAGCCGCAGTTACTTGATGAAGTGCATGAATTAGGCGATAATACGAATCAGTAAATAATTTTGGGAGGTCGTATGGAAGAAGTACGTCAAGGTGTTTCGCCAGCATTTGAACCTGAAATAACCCTTTCAGGAAGAGTAAGTCAAGCGTTTCGTCTGTTTCTGGCCCATTGGAAGCCATTCCTTTTATATCCGATCGTTCTTACAATTCTAATTGGAATAGTTGCGTTTGTTTTCGGAGCATTATCGGCTGGATTTTTGGTGTTGGGCGGGATGATGGGAATGGCACAGAGTCTCGGGGGGTGGTCTTCCGTGGCTGGTCCGTCTCTTCTTCTCGCGCTGGTTCTCTTCCTCTTATTCATGAGCGTTCTCTTTGTTGCAGGAGCGTTATTATCGTTGGTTATTATCTACGCGGTTTCTGCTATCCATAAAGGGAAAGAGCCTGAGTTCGGAGAGATGTTCTCATACGGACTCTCTCACTTAAGTAAATATCTCGGTGTGTATTGGTATGTATTTAAATACACCATGGGTCTTCCTTTGCTGGTTGTTCTTGTCTCGATGATTTTGAGTTTGTTTAAAGACTTTTTCTCTTTCGGCGTTGCAGTCGGTACGGTTTGGCTTGTCGTTCAGGCATTAGTGAGAGGTCCGCGTGTCTTTGCAGCGTTGTATATTGCAGTCGATGAAGATAAAAAGGCGTTAGATGCTGTCAACAGCTCGATAGAATTAACGAAAGGACGATGGACTCAGACAGCAGGAAACTTATTTGTTTTCTCGCTGGCTGCAGGGATTGTGTTGGTGATCGTGGTGGCTGTTCTTGAGACAATACTTTCTGTTTTCGGAAAAGCATCATCATTCATGTTGTTCCGATTTATTCTGCAGGTTATTCCGAACTCTCTTTTCCAGACGGCATTCACATCGCTTATGGTGATTTTTACCTATCTTTTGTACAAACTGTACCAGAAGGAACAAACCAAGGTAGAGGAACCGAAGCCTTCAAGCGTTCCGCAGCCACAGCCTCCGCAACAGAGTCCGGTTCCGCCGCAGGTGCCTGCGCAGCCCGGAGTTTCCTAAAAAGCGGATTTGTGGTATCCTATAGTCCGCTATGAGCGGAGAACGGTTAGGACCAACACAGCCTCCTCAACCACCGGAGGAAGAGTTTGATTTTTTCGCGGATCGTACCCTTGACCCGAATTGGGGAAAAGGAGCGCCTCCGATTGAGCCTTCCGTAACTGAAGTCCCTACTGATGATCTTGAAGCGTTTGAGGATGCAGCGGTTGAAGCACGTATCAGCAATGTTGAAATGGATTACCGTCGGTTTCCTGACGCTAGAAAAATCGCCGAGACGAGAGAAGGCGTTGAAGGTGCTGAAAAAGGATGGGGTTGGAAGAAAAAAGCTTCAAAACCTCCGCAACCCAAGTAAAAGTCCTAATATCCGAACTTTTTAAACCACCACTGAATAATTTTTTCCTTAAACGTAAGCTTTTTTTGCGGTTTTTCAGGAGCTACCTCCATTTGCTCGATTGCACCGTAGGAAATATGGGGTTTAAGCATATCTTCTGGTTGGGAAGGGAGAGGTGATTTAGCTTCAACAGGTTTGGTTTGAGGCGAAATAAAGATGGTCCCTGCACGAAGGTTGTTTTTTTCTGTACTCATTTTCTCTGAAGGAGTTATCCCAAAAGAAGAACCTTTTGTCAAGAATAATACGATGAATTGACTCTCAAAGAAAAAAACCTTACGATAAAAACATAATGCCAGAAGATTCGAAGGAATCAAATAAGGTTCTTCCAAAACAGCAGTCGGACTTCATTCAGCGTATGAGAACCGCTAAGAGAGCTTTACTTTATATTCTTGCAGTTCTTTTCCTCATGTCACTCGGTGTTATTGGATTCTCTGCTGTTAAGAGGACAAATCCTCAGGATCTTCAGACGTTTACAGAAAGAGAGTTCAAGAGAGAGAAAGAGAGGGTGGCGACGGAATCAGCAGCGCAGGAGCAAAAGAATTTCGCGTGGGCGGATTTTCAGGGTGAAGATCTCAAGAAGGGATATGCTGTATATACAACACATTCTTCGAGTGGCGAAGGAGGAATAGCAATCCTTGACTTCGAAACGAGAAGGGAGCGCTACGTTGTCGGAGGTCAATACACAATTGACGGATCGATACTGTCAATGGATAAGAAAAAAATTTATTATCCCGAACAGATGATGAGTACCCTTGAAATCATGAAGGAAGATATAGGGAATGCCTCATCTAGCGCTCTCTTAGCAATCAATCTTGAGGAGGAGAGAGATCCTTATTGGTACCTTGTCAATTTGAACGACAAAGAGATATTTTTCGCGTACTCAACAAGAATTTCTACTCCTGAAGAGGAAAGGAACGATCCGTATGGAGAAAGGCGCAGACACAGAATCTATAAGATTGATACTCGAAGCACTACGGAGAAACCACTGTACGAAGTTATCTACGACAAAGAAATAGATTCTTTTCCGAGTACACCAGCCCCGATTTCTCTCCGGAACAACATGCTCTATCTGATTAGTTACGGGTTTGAAGGACCGAATAGGATCACGACATTTGACACAAAAACGAAGAAAGAAGGGGATACGGGAATTATATTTGACCTCCTTGAACTTTCTCCGAATCTAAAATACATTGCACTTGAGACATATTCCTCAAAAAATAACGAACCTCTTCTCAAACCAGCACTATTCAATCTAGGGACAGGGAAATTGGTACAGATAGGTTTAGAAGGAGTAAGTTCTGATTGTCCCGGGGGATCATGGGGTCCGAGAGGATGTTTTACCTTAAACTGGCCAGGGGATTCATTGCATCTTATTGTGACCGATACTCACGGAACGAAACGTGTGTACGATACGTCTGGAAGCGAACAAAACACAGATGTCACGAATCGCGTTACCCAGGAGTTTGATAAACAAAGTAAGGTACAGGATTCAATTCAGAAACTTCTTAAATCGAAGTACGGAGATTCTGTGTACTTGCAGGGCTATAAGTTAGAGAAGTAACTTAGGAACCTTGACTTTTATCTAGCAATTTCATCATAATGGAATTGACATGACACCACTTCAAGTGCAAGGACTGTTTCATCTGTACTTCGACCTCATGTTTTTTGTCCTTGCCATAAAACTCTGGTCCCACTATAAAAATACCCGAAATCTTCTTGCAAAATATCTTTCTCTTTCCTTCCTTTTTGCCGGTTTCGAGTATATATTTTTAGCACTCCCGCCGCTTTTCTTCGCCGATGATCTGATCTCGGTGAAGTGGATGGGCGGAGCATTTGCGATGGTTCTTTTTTATATCGCAATCGCGTTTGCCTGGTTCATGTTACCGATCCTTTTTCCCAAATTTCCGTTTAAGCCTGCAATGGCGTTTTTTACCGTCCTTGCTGTCGTGATGATCTTTCTTAGTATTTATCCGTTTAACCCGGCGCTTATTAATAAGGCCGGGATCATTGATTACGGATTTCCGCCGTACGTCATTCTTACAGCAAGCCTTCTTTTAATGGGGACATTTGTCCCTGTCGGGATTGCTTTTATCATCAAAACGTTAAAAAATAAGATGTATGTTCCGGGACTGACGCTTGGAATCGGGCTTCTTCTCATCATTCTGTTTATGCCGATTACGTACCAGGTAACAACGTTCGGTTCATATGTCTTTTTCAGTTCCCTGGCAGCCGCAGGATTCACTCTATGCGCGCTTGGGGTTGTGATTCACCCGCTTTTGAGAGGGAAGAAAGAAGAACCTGTTGTATCCTAAGAAGGATGTAAGATGACTCCGCTTGTGTATCAGGGTGTATTCCATATCTACCTGAATATTGTGATGTTTCTTATCGGGTACGGGCTCCTGAAGAGATCGAAGGAGTCAGGGGATCGAATGCTGAAATATATTGCATTCGGTTTTTTTGCGGCAGGAATTGAGTATCTTTTTATCGGCTTGCCGCTTTTTTTCTTCCCGTATGAATTCTATCTCGTGAAGATGTCGGGTTTTGTTGCATGGATTTTGTCCTATTTCACGGTGTTTTTTATGTGGTATGCGACCAAATTCGTATATCAGAAGTTTCCGGTGAAACCCATGCTCGTCGGTTTAACCATCATTTGGTCCTGGATGTTGTATCGGTATCTTGTTCCGTTTCAGCTTGCATTTATTAATGAAGCCGGCATCATGGACTGGGCCCATTCCCAGGTGATCATGGTCGGAGGACTACTTTTTATGGGAACATATCTTCCGTACGGAGTTGTATTCATTATTCGGGGCATTCAAAAGAAACTGTACTTTAAAGCGTTCACGTTTGGCCTCGGGTTTGCCGGTTACCTTCTTTTTCTCCCACTTACGTATCAAGTGGAGACATTTCCTACCTATATTTTTATGACACTGTTGGCGGGGATGAGTATGACACTTGTCGCGGTCGGCGTTCTTTTTTCTCACGCGGTGTATCGGCAGTAAGCGTGTTGTAAACTTTCATTTCGCTCACTATAATGGTCATAATGTCACCACTTTTAGTTCAGGGTTTGTTTCATCTGTATTGGGACGTCCTTTTTTTCCTCATCGGCTGGAAGCTGTGGACGTCGTATAAAATCCACCAAAATCCCCTGGCAAAATATATTGCGTTATCTGTTATCTTCGCAGGGATTGAGTATCTGTTTTTTGTTGTTTCGATTTTTGTTTTTCCGGACAACCTTTATTTAGTGAAGGTTGCGAACAACATTTCGTGGGTCTTTGTCTATCTTGCCATCGGGTGCGCATGGGTTGCGTTTAAATATATTTACCCCAAATTTCCCCTAAAGCTTTTTTTGATGGTGCTGGGATCGATTGGCGCAGTCATGCTTTATCTCAACAGTGTGCCATTTACGCCTGCGTTTATTAACAGCGGAGGATTTATTGATTGGGGAGACGTTGACCTTGTCATGATGGTGGGAAGCATTTTACTCATGGGTACATTCGTTCCCATGGGCTTGTCTTTTATCTACCGGACTTTGAAGAAGCGTTTTGTTGTGAAGGGACTTGTGTTCGGGCTTGGGTTTGTTGTGACGATCGTCTTCATGCCCGCAACCTATTCGGTAGAGAGTTTGAGTACGTATATTTTCTTA
>DATEUZ010000046.1:0-6038 GCA_035282885.1 Patescibacteria group bacterium
GTGTCTGTAAAAAAAAGATACTGCTTTCTATTCATTTTTAACCTTCTGTAACAGAGCAGTATACTTGTCTCTCATGACAGAGAGCGAGTAGTGTTGTTCGGCAAATAAACGTCCCTGACTGCCTACTTTTTGTGCAAGATGGTCGTCTTTCAAAAGATCCACAACAAAAGATGCAAATGATTTTGGATCATCAGCGAGAAAGAGGTGTTTCCTATGTTCAGCACCTAATCCTTGTGCTCCAATCGTCGTACTGACGACCGGCCGTTCATGACTCCATGCCTGTAAAACTTTATTTCTTGTTCCAGTTCCAACAAGAATTGGTGCGACGACAACGCTTGACCGGGAAATGTAGTCTCGTATGTCAGGAACAGTTCCCGTCACACTCACATGCTCATCATGTATGGAATATAACCGTGAAGGGGGATTGGGACCGACAATATCGAGAGAAACGTCCGGACATTCTTTTAGGATAAGAGGAAAAACCAGAGAGAGGAAAAATGAGATAGCGCTTTTATTCACATATTTATCCAGTAGTCCGCTAAAAAGAATCCGTTTGGGTCGGACTGGAGGAATTGATGATTGGTAGTATCTCGTATCGACCACATTCGGAATAACGGAAATGCGTGTTTCCTTTGGAAGTACGTGTTCCAGGTACGATGCGTCTGTCGGTGAGCTCACCACCCAGTGTTTGAATCTGGAACTAAGACTTTTTTCATACACAAGATATTTAAGCCACTCTTCAACAAACAAGGGATTTCTCCAAAATCTTATAGATTCGGAGGCTTTTTTATAATACAGACTCATCGCGTCAGTCGCATCGAGAACAACAGGCGTTGAAACTCCGCGATGAATAAACTGGGCGGCTCTCAACCGCTTTACCAATATGACATCCTGACTCTGCGCAAGACTGGTAATAAGTCGTTTCATGGGTGGATATGAGGTGTAAGCGACCTCGAGCGGCCAAGGAAACGGGAGTTGAAACAGACAGTCAAGAAGACTTACTATTTTTGGCTTTACAAAAACGTAATTTCTGGTACTTGAGGCAGATTCAAAGGGTGTCTTACCACATTGCAAAAAAACTCCTGTTATCTCGTGTTCATCCGACAAAGCGTCCATAATATGTTGAAGTCGAATACGGTGAAACCTGTTCGGTACTGAAGGAGAGACAAGAAGTATCTTCATGGCTTTTTTACCTGACGGGAAAGGTACTTTTCTATGGCATCAACGCTAGTTTCTAGATCATAATTCTTTTGGACGAAAGCGTATGCTTTCTCGGAAAGATGGAGATACGTTCGCTCTGAAGTCAGTAGCGTCAGAATATGTCTCGCCGCTGTTTTCGTGTCCATGGGTTCAAAAATCAGGGCATTCTTTTTGTGACGAAGAAAGTCCTTTGTTCCACCTGTTCTTGTTGAAACGATCGGGAGTCGCGCAGCCATTGCCTCAATGAGGACCAATCCGAACGGCTCTTCCCAAATAGAAGGAAAAAGGAGAATATCGTGGGTATGATAGTAAGAGGACATTTCCTCTCGCTTTACTCCACCGACAAACCGTATTTGACCGCTCACCTGATATTCGCTCGCTAACCTCTTAAGATAGGTAAGGAAACTTGGATCTTCCGTATCTCCAACAATGGAAAGACTCGGACGGAAACCTCCCTGTCGAAGCAATTTTAATACCTTTACCAACGTTTGAACTCCTTTCTTTTCCGCTACTCGTCCGACATAGAGTAGTTTTGCATTTTTGCCTGCAAAACTTCTCCGCTTTCGTTCAAAATGATGTACGTTAATACCGTTCGGTACAACGATCGAACCCCGGACATCAAAACCCAGTGTACGATGCTCATCTCTTAGGGCTTTTGACAGAAAAATGCTTCTTCGTAGCGTTAATCTGGGGAGTGGGTCGCTCTCATTTCGCGTTCTTTTCTCAAAGAAACGAAGAAACCTCCACCACACTTTTTTAAGAATAGGTATGAAATCGGTGAGAGACCATATATCTCTAAGAAAGTATCGTAGGTAAGAAACGTGAATTCCGAGATAATAGGAGAACCGTTCATAATAAAAACTCGGAATCCAACGATCTTCAAGGTGATACACGATTGGAATTTTTGAGTGTATCAGCGTATTCATCAGATTCTTGTGAAGATTTGCCATATGCCACACATATAAAAGATCTGGTCGAAATGACTCAATTTCTCTTAGAAGGACGCTTTGATCTGAAACTTTCATCGACTCTAATTGATCCTGTGTGTATTTTGCTCTCTCTCCCTTCTCAAATGAATTCAGAAGGTGTAGTGCTCTTACGATGTCTTTCTCGGTCTCATTCGCTTCATTTTTATACTGACTGGTTATAATGCGTACCGCATGTCCTCTCTTTGTTAACTCATCTACAACGTCTTTGCAGAATAATTCGTAGCCGCCGATATAGTAAGGAGGGTAGAGATTGGAAATAACAAGTATGTTAAGCCTTTTCATAATAATCTAGATACTTTCTCGCAATCGCTGGCCAGGAATAGGTTACCTCTATGTGATGGCGCATTTCTTTTGAACGGTCTTCCCAGAGTGCACGATCCTGATACATACTTTGAATCGCTCTTCTCATCTGTCTCACATCCCCAGGATCAATAAGTATTCCGTCTTTCTGGTCCCGTACAACTTCCGGAATGCCTCCTACCTTTGATGCTATCACGGGAGTACCACTTGCCATTGATTCCAAAAGAACCAATCCAAAGAGTTCTGGCTGTATCTGAACGGTTCCGTAGAAATCTTTTCGTACAGAGGAAAGAACACTTGCCCTGGCTTCCTGATAAAAACGTACCAAATCACGATCTTCAACGTTGGTAAAAAATGTCACTTTTTTCCCTTTCGCCATTTTCCGTAAAACTTGGTAGTAGCCCTCATGATAGACGGTTCCGATAATAATAAGCTCTTCGTCTTGAATCGCACGCACAATAACGTCAATACCTTTATGCGGCATAATCCTGCCAACACATAAAAAATAATTCTTTTTTTGAGAAAAGGGGATAGGAGTGAAGCGACGTATATCAACTCCTCCCCAGACGACTTTCTTTTTCAGTGAAGGCGCAGAAATCATTTTCGTTCCAAAGCGGCTCAGAAGAAGGAATGTGTTCACCCATACATGAAACCAGTGGAGATATGCTTTGTTGCTCCCATAGCCATAATCACTGACAAATGTCTTCTTCCCAAACAGCTTTGCAATGCCTAATGAGAAAAGCGTCGTGAGGGTACGATACTGGGCACACTGTACCACTTCGGCTGACCAAATATCTCTCACGAGAGAGAAGTTGAACGGATGATATAAATTTTTGTGAAAGGGAAAATGCGGCTTGTACACGACAGCGTCGACTCTTCCGACAGAAGAATGTTCGTTGTTGTTTCCGAACGATACGAAACGAACTTTTTTTTGACAAGCCAACGCTTTCGCCAATTCAATCGGATATCGCTCACCGCCACCAACAACTGAATCTCGTCCAAAATATGTCGGAGAAATAATAAGAATATAGTCTTTTGGTGGATGGAATAAACGAAACAGAACAGACACCATAAGAGGAACTTGGACGAAGATCCGAATCAAACTATCTGTTACGTTTCTCATGTTGATTCCCTACGAAATCCTCTGAATGTGTCAGAGGAACTCTCATCGTCGCCTCATTATCCCACACCTAGCCTCATTGTATCAAACTTCTTTGACAGTAAGATCGAAAGAAACGATGATTTACTTCGAAAGTCTTTGACGTAAAAACGTTTGAAGTTCTTGTAAACGTGGGTTTTGGTGATCAAGCTTGCTTAATGCAATGTCTGTTATTTCAAGGGATTTTTCATAGTCCTGGTTGGTCGAAAGAACACGCGCATAAAAAAGATATGTATCTGCAAGTTTTTTCTGAAACCCAGTCGCTTCATACATATAAGAAAATTCCTTATACGACTCGTTCATCGGAAAGGCAATCTCTACTGCGACACGTAGAATCTCCTGTGCTCCTTTTGTATCTCCCCTCTGTAAACGGAGCTGAGCAACAGCTTCGTAGTAATCTGGTTGAAAATATGGATTTTTTTCAATAGCTTTCATCACATATTGTTCCGCCTCAGTTGTAAAGCCCTGTTGGGCGAGGAGGATTCCTTGAGCAAAAAGCGCGTCTCCTGAGAAACTATTGAGTGAATAGGTAAGTCTGTAAGAACCCATCGCCTCGTCCGTCTGTCCTTTCAAATGGTTTAGACGGGCGTCATACAAAAATGCTGTGTAAGACAAAGGATACACAGTTTTGACCGTTTGGAATACCATATGGCTTTTATCGTACTGTTCCGTAAGAAACAACTCTTTTCCCCAGATAATCCCTTTCTGAACACCAAAGTAAAAAGACGAAAAAAGAAAAAAGAGAAGAAGTACCACCATGATCATTTTACGGACGAGGGGAACGTCAAAAACGTAGGTATCTTGTTTTGACGGATAAAGACCTCCGACGAAAAGCCCTGAAATAAAGAAAAAGAGGATCGAAAGGCTGACCCAGTTCCAATCAACATCAAAAAAATTATGAATGACGGAGGCAAGAAGTGACATACCAAACGCCATCAGAATGATAGAATGGCGTTCACCGCGAATAGCGGTCTGAATAATCCCTGACCCTTTCCGGAAAAACACAAAAGCAAAACCTACAAAAAGACCAATGAAACTTAAAAATCCCAGAAGACCCATTTCTGAGGCGATCTGTAAAAAATGATTATGCGCATATCGTGCATACAACCAAGGCTCTTGCTGATACGCATAGAAGGCAGTTCCGAAAGCTCCAGGCCCGACACCGACAAAAGGATAATCAATGAACATGCGTATTGCCGATTGATAGACGCTGATGCGAAGATCTCCTGACACAGTCCGGGTTTCTTGCGCAAACTCGTCAGTAATACTCTCAACCCGAGGCTGAACCGTTCCGAGCTGAGACAAAAAAGGGAGTATGAGTAGAAAACAGGCGATCAACACAACAAATGCCTTCCACCGGTGAAATAATGGCCTCCGAGCAAGAACGAGAAAAGGAATCACGCTTATAAAAAAACTGATCCAGGATGCGCGTGAATAGGTGAAGACGAACAGGGTTGCTATAAAAACGTTGAGAATAACCCAAATAATAAAATTGAATTCGTGCTGAAGAAGAAAAAAGGCGAGAGCAAGGGGAAGAAGATACAAAAGAAACGCTCCCATCTGGTTGTGCCAATAAAAAGGCCCGACAAACTGTGTTCCTGAAAGAAGATTTCCTGACAGAAGTTCGATGATAAAAAAGGAACCGACAAGAAAAAGTCCGAGTACAAAAAACGTATTGGCAAACCAAGGAATACTGTCTTTATGTCTCAGAGACATCTGAAATCCGACAAGAAAAAAAAGGAACAACGATATATACCGGATGACTTCTTTTACACTGTCATCGGGCACTTTCGAGAGGGAAGAGGTAAAAAGAACAACAAGACAAAAAAGCAAAAATGGAATCGTGACTGGAAGTGAGAGCCGAATTTTCCGTTTCCAGATGGAACATATATAGAAGAATGGTGCAAGTATTCCCAAGATTGCCACTGAAAGAGAGAACCCAAGATATCGTTCTTGTGTGACAAAAAGAAGTATGATCGCAAGAATTCCGGCAAAGAGAAGTTGATCACGTAAGTCTCCTGGAGGAACCCAGGATCGTAGATCTTGTTCTCTCCTCCCTTTTGCTGCCATTTCTGCCCTTACCGCTGACTGATGATGAACTAGTACCACATCCAAGTGCAAATAGCAACATTCGCTTGCCTCATTTGGCCTGAGATGATATGATACGGACATGCCAAACGAAGAACTCACGAAAAAAGAAAAAAGATTGAAGAAGAGAGAAGAGAAAGAGTCTCTGCAAAAAAAGCGTCAGACCTTCTCCTCATTCTTTCAAATCGGCGTCGTGTTCTTCCTTCTTGTAGGTGTCGGTGCAGTCATATGGGCGATATCTGTCACTTCTTCCTCAAAACAAGGTGTACAGCTTGGGGCTAGTATCCAGCCAGATGACTGGG
>DATEUZ010000047.1:0-2553 GCA_035282885.1 Patescibacteria group bacterium
GCTATCTCAAACCAGCCGACGTTACTGCAAACTTTGCAGCCTTTCCCGTTGCAAAAGACACAGAGTGCGTCAACACCGACTCCCGGTTCAACGAACGGATAGTACTTTGGCCGAAAACGGGAACAGGCTTTTTCACCGAAAATAGCCTTTAAGAAGTAATCGGAAAGGCCCTTAAGGGTTTTCATCGTGACGTTTGTATCGACATATAAGACTTCAAACTGGGAGAAGGTGTGACTATGTCTGGCATCAAGCATTTCATACCGAAAACATCGGTCAAATGTCATGACTCGGAGAGGAGGTTTCATTTCTTCCATCGCCCGAACTTGCATGTTTGATGTATGCGTTCGAAGGAGAAGTTCTCCTGGCTGGTATTTTTGTCCGTTTGGAACGACATAGAGTGTGTCCCATAGGTCCCTGGCAGGATGATTTTTCGGCATGTTCAGAAGTTCAAAGTTATATGCATCGGTCTCGACGAATGGTGCGTCGAATTCCTGAAATCCGAGATAGGTAAAAAGATCGAGTATTTCTTTTTTAAACTGAGTGATAGGGTGGAAATGTCCGAGAGTCCGTTCCGGAGAAGGTAATGTGATATCGATTGTCTCTTTTTCCTCGAGAGTTGATATGTGTTCCTCTGAAAGTTTCTTCTTCTGTTCCTCATATAACACAAGAAGCGCTTTCTTTACCTCGTTTGCGATTCTGCCCATTGCTGAACGGTCTCCCGTGGGTAATTTCGGAAGTTCCTGCAAGATTGTGTTGAGCTCTCCCTTTTTCCCGAGATAGGTTCGGTACATATCTTCAAGCTCGACGCGATTTGAAGCCGATAAGAACGCTGCCTGAGCCTGAGATGAAAGTTGTAACAATCTTTCCTGCATATATCCTCTTCCTTAACTATATAAAAAAACCTACTTATTAGGAAGTAGGTTTTCGTGAGCCAGGGTATTTGTTATCGTCAGGTTATTGTCCCTGAGCCTGGTTCACGATCTTCTTAAATGCCTCAAAGTTTTCTCTGGCAAGTACTGCCAGCATCTTTCTGTTGATGGCAATATTCTGTTTTTTCAGGCCGTAGATAAGGTCTTTATAGGGAACACCCAATGATTTTGTTGCCTCACTTACCCGGGTAATCCACAGACTTCGCATGTCCCGTTTCTTCAATTTTCTTCCGTGGAACGCGTATTGACCGGCATGAAGATGTGCCTCCCTGGCAACTTTTACAAGACGCGATTTTGTACCTCGGTATCCTGAAGTACTCTTGAGTAGCCTTTTATGTCGTCGTCGACTTGTGTATCCTGTTTTGACACGTGCCATTTGATTTTACCTCACATCATACGGAAGCATCTTCCGGAATTTTTTGCGAAGTGCTCCGACTGTTTCCTTCTGAATATTCAACCTTCGCCGTTGTGCTTTTGATTTGTGTGTACGAAGATGACGAATGTGTGTTGACCGGTGTAAGAGTTTACCGGTTCCTGTGACTTTTATTCTATTTTTGAGTGATTTCCGCGTCTTTTGTTTTGCCATGTTTTGTTCCCTTAGACGGTTGTATAAACATTACCAGCCGTCTTCCTTCAAACCACGGATCTCTTTCTATTTCCATGGTCTCGCCCAGCTCTCCCTTGATACGTTCCAAAAGTTCGTATCCGAAATTTTTGTGAACAATTTGTCTTCCGGGAAAAAATACAGAGACTTTTACTTTATTGCCGTCTTGCAGAAATTCTTTTATCCGTTTGACTCTGACATGAAGGTCATGGTCTCCGACAAACGGCTTCATGCGAACTTCCTTGACGTCGATTTTCTTCTGTTTTTTCTTGGCGTCTTGTTCTTTTTTCTGTTGTTCGTATTTAAAGCGTGCAAAATCTATCAGTCTCGCTACTGGCGGATTCGCTTCTGGAGCTACCTCCACAAGATCCACCTCTAGTTCACGAGCTTTTTTGAGCGCCTCGATCCTATCGACAACTCCGTACTGCTTTCCCTCTTCGCCGATTAACCGTAGCTTGGGAGCAGAAATATACTGGTTAATTTTATAGAATCGTCGAATTAGAAGGGCCTCCCTCTTTTCTTGCTGGCCGCAAGTGTACCATAATTACGTTCGCTTCGCAACTTCTTCCTTTACCCTCGCAACAAAGTCGACTACCGGCATTGCCTTCAAGTCTTCTCCGCTTCGGAGCCGTACAGAGACAGCATGTGACTTTTCTTCCCTGTCGCCGACAACCAGCATATACGGAACCTGCATCAGTTGCGCATTTCTGATTTTTAGCTGCATTGATTCGGTCTGATCATCGACTTCAACACGCATCTCTGCATCAGTGAATCGTTCTGCGACCGAACGTGCATATGGTATATGCCTGTCAGCAATCGGAATGACGACCATCTGCACAGGCGCGAGCCAGACTGGAAACTTCCCTGCATAATGTTCAATGAGAATCGAAAGAAATCGCTCAATGGAGCCCATAATGGCACAGTGCATCATGACGATATCTTCTTTCTCACCTTTCTCGTTGATACAGGAAAGCCCAAACCGTTTCGGCATGTTCAAATCAAGCTGAATTGTTGCGACTT
>DATEUZ010000048.1:0-6967 GCA_035282885.1 Patescibacteria group bacterium
GGAACGGAAAAGTACTACCAGTTTGCAAAGTTGATTGAGCGCCTTCATCCTTCAGCCGATTACACAGTTGATGAAAAGCTCCGGACAGCGAACCTGACTGAAACCGGAATTGTGAAGATTGAGCAGTGGTTACATGTGGATAATCTGTACGAAAAAGACTTTGAAACAGTTCATCATATAGAAGAGGCGCTGAAAGCAAATGTCCTTTTTCAGAAGGACAGGGATTATGTTGTTAAGGACGATCAGGTCATCATCGTTGATGAATTTACCGGACGATTAATGCCCGGAAGACGGTACTCAGAGGGACTCCATCAGGCAATTGAAGCAAAAGAAGGAGTGGCAATTCAAAGGGAATCGCGAACGCTTGCGACTATTTCTTTCCAAAACTATTTCCGAATGTACGAAAAATTAGCAGGAATGACCGGGACAGCAGCCACTGAATCACAGGAGTTCCACGAAATTTACAAATTGGATGTTGTTATTGTTCCGACGAACAAGCCGATGGTGAGAGAAGATCTTGTTGATGTTGTATATAAAACAACTAAGGCGAAGTTCTCCGCAGTCGCAGATGCGATTGAGGAATGCTACAAGAAAGGAAGGCCTGTTCTTATCGGTACGACATCGATTGATAAAAACGAGTTGGTTGCGACCCTTCTCAAACGACGCGGAGTTCCCCACCAAGTATTGAATGCAAAAAACCATGAGAGGGAAGCTGCGATCATTGCGCAAGCAGGACAAAAAGGTGCAGTTACTGTCGCAACAAACATCGCAGGACGAGGAGTCGATATCAAGCTTGGGAAAGACGTGGTAAAGTTGGGTGGGCTGCATATCATCGGAACCGATCGGCATGAAAGTAGAAGGGTAGATAATCAGCTTCGCGGAAGGTCTGGCCGTCAAGGTGACCCTGGGTCTTCCCGGTTTTATGTTTCTTTAGAAGATGATATTATGCGGCTTTTCGGCGGAGATCAGGTCGCTCGAGTCATGTCAACATTCCGCGTTCCGGAAAATACGCCTTTAGAACACCCTATGGTTTCAAAGATTATTGAGCAAGCCCAGATTAAAGTTGAGACATTTCATTTTGATGCACGAAAACATGTCGTTCAATACGACGATGTGATGAATAAACAGCGAGAAATTGTCTATAAACTTCGAAGGAAAGTGCTGGAAGTTGCAGATAGAGAGATTCAATCGGAGAAACCTGTTGGCACAAACAACGATTTCAAAACACTCAAGGCAGAAATACTGAAACGAATAGATAATCAGATTGAACTTCTGACGTTGCTTCACACAAAAGAAGACACAGGAGAGCTTCAGTATGGGGATATTGTTGAGTCATACGGGGCGATGATTCCATTTGATGCTGCCAGTAAATCAAAAATCCTTCAAGATGCGAAGATGAAGTCTCAACAGGAATTTGTAGAGTTTTTACGAACCATTGCGCATACGACGTATGACCAGAAGGAAAAGCAAATTGGCGAGGAAGAAGCCCGCTTCTTGGAAAAATTTGTGTTGCTCTCAGTGATTGATAGCCTTTGGGTAGAGCATCTTGATTCGATGGAGGACATGCAGCAGGGAATAGGACTTCAAGGTTATGCACAGCGCGACCCTCTGGTCCAGTACAAATCAGAAGCGTTCCGAATGTTTGAACTCCTTATGGACAGAATCGATTTTGAGATTGCTCATAGGATTTACCGCGTCGGACCAAGACGAAAGCAACCGTTACAAACGATGCCAACAAATATTACGGTCAGCCATCCTCAAGCAGGGTCTCCTTTAGGAGGGAATCAAGTTCAACGTCCTTCCCAGCAGACAACTGTCAGAAAAGACAAGAAAGTCGGGCGAAACGACCCTTGTCCGTGCGGTTCAGGGAAGAAATACAAAAAGTGTCACTATCCACAATTTGGGTAAGTAAAGAATCTCCACTTGTTTCAAAGATTTCAAGCAGATAAAATAGATGTATGGAAACATTGCAAGCCATTCAAACACGACGAGCAGTTCGAAGGTTCCTCGAGAAAAAAGTTCCTCAAGATCTAACTGATAAGATCTTGGAAGCCGGAAGATTCTCTCCAAGCCCCTTAAACTCCCAGCCGTGGAAGTTTATTGTGGTACGGAAAAAAGAGACCCTACAAAAGTTAGCTCAATACGCGCTTCATGGAGTCCATCTTTCCTCAGCTGACACGGTTATTGTTACTGTTGTTGAACGGCACGCAGGGATTGATGTCTGGCTGGAAGATCATAAACAGCACCTTTATGCCGGTGCAGTTGCGATGGAAAATATGTGGCTGGCATCAACGGATATGGGGATTGGTGCGTGTTGGGTGACGTTAGACGAGAAAAAAACAAAGGACATTTTACATATCTCTGAAAAGTACGAACTTATCGGAGGACTTGCGTTAGGATACCCCGAGACACCTCCAGAACCACACGGTGAAGGAGACAGGAAGTCCTTATCTGAACTTATTTCATACGAGGAATTTTCGTCTTGGAGATAAGGTTTGGTGTAAGAGTCTTCTTGAAGGACGCGAGGTTAAAAGGATTCCGTTATTTCAGTTAAAAATATTTTCAATAAGCTGTAGGAGTTCTTCCAGTTTTTCTTTAATCTTCTCTTTTACCGATGAGGGTTCGTCAGAAGAAGCAGAAGATGATGAATCCGAGTCTGTTTCCTCATCCACAGGTGTGCTTCCTGAAGAAGTTGATTCAGAGTATTCTTCGTGAACAGACCAATCCCCTTCGCCCTCCCAGATATATTCCTTCCCATTTACTGTTACTTGTGAGGTCCCTTCTCCAGAATGTTGGACGTTAATATCGGTTTTACTTGTTGTAGAGGTCGTAGACGAGCTACTCGCTTGTGTTTGAGATTCGATGATGACTGTTGAGTTTCCATCGATATGAACCTTTAGTTCATTTGTAGCACTTTCAGCAAAAGCAACGGAAGGAAAAAGGAAGACTGTGATGAGAATAAGAGCAGGAAATCTCATAGTGTTTTTATTATATACCATACAATCAAGGGGGTTGCAAGGTGCGTTATAATAAAAGTACTCCCTTTCCCTCAGAACTCATCACAACTCTTTCGAAAGGAACTGCAATGAGAAACTTTGTTGTGATACTTATTATGATCCTACTCTTAGGAGGATTTGTTTTTGCCGTACTTTGGTTTGGGAAAGAGGAGTCTCCATCACTACCGCAAGTCAAAGAAGAACCACTCAAAACCGAAACACAGGAACAACCTGATGTCTCGGTTGTTGCCTCCAATCTTGAAGTTCCCTGGGCACTTGCGTTTTTACCAGATGGACGGATGCTTTTTACTGAAAGACGTGGACGTGTGTATGTGATGGAACAAGGAGATAACTCACTCCCCACCCTGGTTGCTGAGATAAAGGACGTTAAAACGATTGGTGAAGGGGGACTTCTGGGACTTGCCGTCCATCCATTCTTTGAGAAGAATGGATTTGTGTATCTCTATTACACATACTCAGGAAACGGGGATAATACCTTCAATAGGGTAAGTACATTTCAATACACAAACGGCAATTTCACAGATGAACAAGTCATTGTGGATGCGATACCGGGAAATGCGAATCACAACGGAGGAAGACTGAAATTCGGTCCGGATGGATATTTATATATAACAACCGGTGACGCACAAAACCCCTCCCTCGCCCAGGATATACACTCCGTAGCTGGTAAAATTCTTCGGGTGACTGATGAAGGGGAAATGGCACCTGGGAACCCGTTCAGCAACCAGGTGTATTCCTACGGCCATAGAAATCCTCAGGGACTTACTTGGGATTCGCGGGGAAAGCTGTGGGAGACAGAACACGGTCCGAGTGCGCATGATGAAGTAAATCTTATCGAGGTGGGTGCAAACTACGGATGGCCAGTAGTTTCTGGCGATGAAGAAAGAAACGGACTGAAAAAACCTGTTCTTCAAAGTGGTTCAGCGACATGGGCTCCATCGGACGCGGCTATTATGGGGGATTCCCTTTTCTTTGCGGGGCTCAGGGGCAGTGCTTTGTTTGAAGTGACGCCTTTGTCCGGTCAGATCGGAATCAAGGAATTCAAGAAAAATGAATTTGGCAGAATCCGTGAGGCAGTAATCGGCCCTGATGGATTTTTATACGTCTCAACCAGTAATCGTGACGGGAGAGGGGATCCGAAAGACGATGACGATAAAATCATAAAAATAAACCCGAGCATTTTTGTACCATGAGAAGAAAGAAAAAGATTATTCTTGTCATTATTACCGGTATCGTGGTGGTTTTTGCCTTTCCCGGATTGTTTGGTACAAGAGGAAAAAGTACTTCTTTCGTTGCAGTTGATACTTTGCAACATCAAAAAAAACAAGTTCTTACTCACCCTCTTCAAATTGTTGAGATGAGAAAGCGTATATATCCTGGTAGCGAAGTGACGATAGAAAAAGAATTCACTCCAGGAAGTACTTATACACAGTATCTTGTCTCGTATCTTTCCGATGGTTTGAAAATCTATGCTTTGTTGACAATTCCTAAAGGAGAGATACCGTCGGGTGGATTTCCTGTACTTATTTTTAACCACGGATATATTCCGCCTGAAGAGTATCGGACAACCGAGCGGTATGTTGCGTATGTTCAGGCATTTGCACGAAGCGGGTATATTGTGTTCAAACCTGACTATCGCGGGCACGGAGACTCTGAAGGGAATCCTGAAGGAGCCTATTTTTCCCCTGCATATACGGCCGATGTCCTAAATGCGGTTTCCTCGGTGAAAACACTCAAAGAAGCAAATCCTGATTCGATAGGAATGTGGGGTCATTCAATGGGAGGAAACATAACTCTTCGTTCGATGGTTGTGTCAAAAGATATAAAAGCGGGTGTGATTTGGGGAGGAGTGGTTGGATCCTATGAAGACATAATGAACCGGTGGCGAAGGTCTGTCCCGTGGCGTCCGTCAACGAGAGAAAATATGGCATATCGACCGAGTAGAAATGATCTCATAGAGCAATTTGGAGACTTTGAGAGTAATCCTGATTTTTGGAAATCAATTTCTCCGTTTTACTTTACCTCAGACGTTTCTGGTCCGATACAGCTTCATCATGGTCTTTCCGATGAGTCGGTGCCTTGGGAATTTTCAGAAACGTTAAAAAATCGGTTAGAACAGAATGGAAAAACAGTTGAACTTTTTACATATGAAGGAGCGGATCATAATGTCTCAAGTCCGCATTTTGAAGTTGCGGTGAAACGCTCTGTAGCTTTTTTTGACACTTACCTGAAATGAACATCCTTTTCCAGTTGGTTCTCAAGATCCGTCGGTTCATTTGCAAGTTTTGCAGGATTGATATAAAATCCTTTGAGATCCCGTCTTCCAATGAGAATGGGGTATTTCATATGCGTTCGATCAGCTAGGGACGCTATCGTTTTGACCTTTTTCCCTCCTAAGGTGAACGTCAAGGAAACAGTCTGCCGTTCTTCCTGTCCGCTTGCTGCCCGTATTTTTACCTTTTGTTCTGTCCCCTCTAGTCCAAGATGTACTGCTAACTGTGCATCAATTGACGTCCTCCAAGCACCTGTATCCAGCTTTGCTTTATGTACGATTGTCATTCCGTTCGGTGTCTCTATCTCGATGTCCTCAAACACATGTAAGACTGCAGGGTTGGGGATTTTTTCAGCAAATGGAGCGGCAAAAAGAGACTTTGCGACTTCGACACCGCGTTTCGGGTTATCGATGTGAAGTCCTTCTATTCGTTCAAGCCGGGTGCGGAGAGAGTCCAGGTTTGCTATCTGGATGGAAAGACCAGGTCGAGAATTCAGTTCAAGAACCATGGGGCCTTCTTTCTCGTCAAGAACAATATCCACTCCGATAAACCCGAGACCGCTGATCTGTTGTGTTTTTCCCGCTAGAAGAAGGATATCCTCCCAAAAAGGAAGTTTGATACCGCGTGCTTTATATGACGTATCGGGGATTCTTTGAATGATTTTACCGTGTTTAATTCCATGGGTCGTAATTCCTGTCGCAAGGTCGATTCCAAGACCGACCGCGCCTTGGTGGAGGTTCGCTCTTCCTCCTGATTCTTTCGTCGGAATCCGTAGCATTGCCATAATAGGGACAAGATGGAAAAGAATGATACGGATATCAGGAGTACCAACGGCAATATATTTGCGTAGAAGCTTACTCGTAATGACCCGTCTTTCAATGAAGGCAACATCTGGGAAATGATGAAGGGAATACGCTCCTTCGAGAATATCAAGAATATGGGAAGAGAGGGTTGAGACATCATACATATCATCGAAGATTGTTGAACCCCAGTCCTTTTCCCATTGATCAAACACAAGAATGCCGTCCCCTCCGTATCCGCTTGCAGGTTTTATGACAAAATCATCTGGAAGTGACGACCAATCGAATGTTCTTACATCATCTCTCGTTCGAAACGCAGTAAGAAGCTGTGGGGAGGCAATGTGGTACTGTGCTAAAAGCTCTTTGGTCGCGAGCTTATTATCTGCCAAGTGTCGCTTCTCTTTGGGATTGTATTTTCTAATATAGAGGTAATTCCTGGCATTCATGCCAAGAACGGATGTGCTAACGGCCATGTTTGAGTACCTCAGCAAACCTGAAGTATTCTGTGAAACGGAGGCCGAACCATCGGCCAATAATAAAGTTAATTGGAACAAGTGCTATGACCGCCTCAGGATAGAGAAGGATAAATGTCCGTAACGCTTCCCATGAAAGAACGAAGTATCCAAGAAGAGCTAAGAAAAACGTGATCATCGTGACTTGGGCTGCTTGCTTTGGAGTCGTTCCCACCTGGATGGTAAAAATCTGTTCGCTCAGAAGAATAAGAAGAAGAATTGGGAAAATCGAGAGTTGTTTTACTTCTAAAATGCCTTGCCAGGCACTCACTGTGAGTGTGAGAAAAATAAAAAGAGAGACGAACCAAAGAGACATAGCGAGCTTCGGAAGGTACATGATACGAATTTTTTTCATAAGAAGCCGT
>DATEUZ010000049.1:0-3273 GCA_035282885.1 Patescibacteria group bacterium
CACCGCCTGGAGATTCTCCTATGCAACGTCGGTTCGTGCGGGGGCACAGGTGTTACTGACCCAGAAAGGGAAACCCGTTCTCGTAAAGAAAGGAAACGTCTACTGGAGTGGAATGAATCTTCCATTCCATTATGTTAATACGTATAGTTATGATGAGGCGGAATTGATGAAAAACATCGTTTCAGAACTAGTTACATTAGGGTCAGATAATAGAGGGAATGTAGAGGGAGCAGAGTTTCTATCACCGCGCAAGGTACAATTACAAGGAGAAAATGCGCGAGGGGTTCTGTTCCGAGAACAGCTCTATCGAGGATGGCAAGCTGAGGTGAGCGTGAATGGCGGGTCTCTTACCCGAACAAAGATCTACCCGACCGGGCCGACATTCCCGGGATTTATGTATGTCCCACTACCGAAAGAAGCACAGTCCGGGAAGTACACCGTCATTTTCAACTATCGAGGTTTCTCTCCTTGGGGTTGGTTCTATCGCTTTATCATTGCCGTGATCCTTCTTAGTGTTTTTGACAGCGTGGTTTTAGGAAACAAGTTGTGGAATAGGAGAATTCTTGCTTTCTGGCAAAAGATGCGAAGAAAAACAGGGAAATGGTGGGAGAAAGAAGATGAGTACTAACGATCAATTGCAGGGCACTTCAGGATCTCAAAGAGTATCACTTCAGAGAATAGTTATCTCTCTTATCTTACATCTCCTTGCGATTGGCGTTCTTTTTCTTGTCTGGAGACCAATTGCGTCATGGTATCTTTCTCAAGATCCTCTTCGGGGGATCGACCTTTATAATAACGCGACATTTGTTCAATATATTAAAGACCATGCCTCTTTGCCGTTTTTTGATTGGAAATACTTGTGGTACCAGGGAAGTCCTTTCGGATTTGATTATCCCTTTTTCTATTATTATGTGGCTGCAGGACTTACCCGTTTCACCACTGTATTAGAGGCACTCCAGCTGACGGCCCTTGGAGCGACGTTCCTTTTGGGTGTGTTTTCGTATCTTTTGTTCTGGGAATTGTCTTCCCACAGGGTCGTTGCGGTCATTCTGGCGATAGGAGTGCTTTTTTCGGAGAACATCTACCGAGTGTTGGTCTGGGCAGGAGGAGTTCCGTACTTTGTCTCTGAAGCCATCCTTCCGATGACACTCTACGCTCTTGTGAAGTATAAAAAAACGAAAAAGCTGCATTGGCTCATCGCTGCTTCTGTTATCACAAGTATAGGGATGTTAGGTCATCCTCAACCGATCGTTTTCTACGTGATTCCTGCGGGCTTGTTGCTGATGATTGTGGTACGAGACGAAGAGCAAGGGTTCTTTCGGGGGATACACGTTAAAGGAGTTCTGGGATACCTTTTTTTGACGGCTCTCCTTTCAGGCGCGTCACTCGCAAGATACTTCTTGATTAATATTCCCTGGTTTACCCATTCTCTTTCGGTCCTTTTTGGCGGAAAGCAAATTACATCGTATGACGCGCAACAAATCGAAGCGAGTGAAGAGACGAGACAGTGGTCGCTGAGTCAGGTAGGGTATGTATGGAATCATACCAACGAGATTCTCTGGATTGCGGCTGCGGTTGTTGCGGGCCTCTTTCTTGTGACCTTTATTTTTCAGAAGAAAAAGCTCCATGCGCTTGGAGAACTTTTTTTTGCCGCGCTTCCGGCAATAGGAGTGATTGGTGCAGTGATGTTGTACGCTCGCGGATATATTCAGTTTATTGGAGGGTGGTATAAGGTTTTTTGGGCTGTGCCACTTCTTATTGGTGTCTTTAGCGCTTGGGGATGGGGTAGTGTCTCACGGGCGATTTCACGCATCAAGATCCTCCAGCACTCACTTCTTCGCGTGGCCCGAGTAAGTGGAACAGTGATAGTTTTCTTCGCTCTTTTGGTGGTGGGATATGTAGCGCATTCTTTCTACTCAAGAGACACGATACAAGAGATACAGCTCGTGAGTATGTCAAGCAGTGCGTATCCAACTGCGCTGAACGCCAAGGATTCTACTGTTCGTGATGCCGCTGTTTCTTCTGTTGTTCCTTCGTGGTTTCCGAAAGAGGAAAATAATTATCGGTTGTACGAGGTTGATGCCACTGTCAATATTTGGTGGAACACATACTTTGCAATGCCGCTTGCCCGTGGGTATATTGACCCGCCGACTGCTGATGAAGGAACGATGTTTTGGCTGAATGCGGCGATCGGTAAGTCGGAAAAAGCAAATAGCAGTTTAGAGGAAAGCTGGGAAATCCCAAGGGATGTCGTGATGAACAATCTTTTGTATCTTCTCGACTGGCAGGCAATCAAGTATATAGAAGGGAACCACTCAAGCCAGGCAAGCGCAGCGCAGTTAAATCCGGATCTGCTCACACCGACGTTTCTTGCCGAGAGCGGTGTTGCAACAGTGTCAGGAACGTACGGTCAGGTCAGTGATGGAGTGTATGAATGGCGGCCACAAGGGAAAGAAGATCTCCGGTTCTATTCGCTGAAAGATGAGTATGTGACGCCAATCCTCTCGGTAACAAATGCACCTTCGCTTCTCATTATCGGTGACAACGGAGCTTACGATACGATGCGACGACTCTTCGCTGAACTGAACCTCAATTCTCAGTATCTTGTTTTTGTTCGAGGGCCGAAACATATCGACGATGTAGACCCAAGTGATTTATTCCAGTTCGATATGGTCGTGTTGTATGGCTATGATTACCATAACCACGGAAAGGCGTGGTCAACGATCGAGGCATACTTGAAAAAGGGAGGAAGTGTGTTTATCGAGACTGGGCAAGAGGTGAAAGAATCAGATTCGATGAATCTTCCAGAACGTTTCTCAAAAGACCTTCCTGGAGTTTTTCCAGTAAAGAATACAGTGCGAAGTGGAATGGGATATGCATGGGAGGGAGAGATTCCGATTGAAGAGTATCGGAAAGATATTGATGTGAAGAACTTCTCTCCGCTTGATTTCGACGGAGAAGAGTGGAGGATTTCTTATCCACCTGACGGTGATGAAGATGTCGGAGAAGGCGCGGAAGTGATCCTGCGTCACAAAGGCGTCCCGGTCATTATTCGGGGTACGAATTTTGGCGGAAAGGTCGTCTGGAGTGGGGTAAATTTCCCGTACCATATTATGAGGAACCACAATCAGGATGAGCTTCGTTTATTTACTCATGTGCTTGAATGGTTGATTCCTCTTGAGAAACAAGTGCCGGTGAATACCAGTATCGTTTGGGAGTCTCCTGAAAAACGGAGCATTCAGGCGTCAGGAGCGAAAGGCGTGCTCCTAAAAG
>DATEUZ010000050.1:0-6064 GCA_035282885.1 Patescibacteria group bacterium
CGAGGCCAAAATACTGCAAACCGGCTATACTCGGTGTAACAAACCGCCCAAATGATCGAGCGTCGTCAAAGCCGAGACTTAAAAGGAGTGCAATACAAAATGGATACAGGATCGGAAGGGTAACAAAAAGAAGCATGTGGCAGAGGTATTTTGCATAGAGAGAGCCTGTTTTTTTATATGTGACGAAAAACCGCCATGATAGAAATAAGAGCATCAAAAAGGCAAAGCCGAGTTGGATAGCGCTGGTAGGAAGAACAATCATATCTACCTGTAACAGTAACAAAAACGCTAGGCTTCAGCAACTTCTTCTGACTTCGTATTGACGCCAATGATCAGAAGGGCAAATCCCGCCAGTGAAAACAGATTAAATAGAATGTACAAAGAGAAGGATTGGACCTCGTGTGTGGTCGGCTCAAAGAGCGCAACAAGAATAATTCCGAACGTCAAAAGGAGAGCTTTTGCCAGGTATCTTCTTCGTGCTGCTTTTTTTAGGAAGACGAAAGCAAGCGGAAATGCAATGAACGCCAGAAGGAGATTATTCAGGAAAAAAGGGAGAGGGGGAGATTGAAAGAGAGGATACCCGTATTCGGACATTTCTGCCTGGATAGGTGAAAAAAATGTGATGATCGTGATACATGCGGATATTGTTGCGGTGATTATCCAAATGGTCCGTCCCTGGACTTGCGGAAAAACTGTATAGGAGAAGTTGACTGCCATAAACGCGAGACCGAGTTGCGTTATAGCCCACGAGACAGTTTCTCCCCAAAATCCGAGCTGTTTCATATCCCCGGGAAAGAAAATTTGGGGAACGGCAATCGCAAAGACACTCAGTCCGAAGAAGAAGCAACTGATACCGAACATCTTTGCAACAGGATTATTGTTTTTTTGAGAAATCTGTAAAAAGCGGAAACCGATATAGGAAAAAAGAAGGGTATAGAGAGTTGAAAAAAGAATACCTGGCGCGAGCAAATAGTTCATACAATTCTTCTTCCTTCATGGTACGTCTCGACAGATTCTTTGTCAACGAAGAAAGAAAAAGTAAATATACTATAGGAAAAGAAAGATGATTTACTTTACATTGTAAAACACGAGACACTGTGTCTTTTCTAACTCCAATTTATTTTGAAGAACAAGCGGATGAGAACAACATTTTTACTCAAAGATCTACAAGCCATTCGTGCGGTTCACAAAGAGGATCACGCAAACAGTCTTAGAAATGATGTTTAATTGTGTATTAGAAGCGTTTTTAGTATACGCCGTTAAATCTGTGAGAGTACTACAGGCCTACTGTATTTAGATAGGGTGAATAATAAGAGGAACTTTAGAAAAGGTAATATGAAGTAGAAAAGAATGATCAAAAAGATAGAATTACTTTATCGTTGTTTTGTTAGGAAACCTATGCATCTCGTGTGAATTTTCTATGATTCTGTCGGGGTAGCCCGACTTGAACGGGCGACCTCTACGTCCCGAACGTAGCGCTCTAGCCAACTGAGCTATACCCCGATACGAACCCTATTATACACAAAAAGCCTCGATTTTTGCTACTTATGATGGTACAATACCGTATAACAGAGTGAGAATGTAGCCTGACTTCAACGTCCGAAGAGTTTATGACAAAGGTTGGGAACAACTCGAGGAAAGAGAGGAACGCTGGGAGAAAGATTCGTCTCCTGCCCACAAACACACTCTGGAAGTGAAAAGCGGGTCCCTGTAGCTCAATGGACAGAGCATCTCGGTCCTAACGAGAAGGTTGCAGGTTCGATTCCTGCCAGGGACGCAATTTTTTATGAAGGCCGATCTCCATCTGCACACCCATTTTTCGAGAGCCGTTGATCCCTGGCCGTTGAGTCGGTACACTCCTGAAGAAGCCCTTCTTCAGGCAAAAAAGGTCGGGCTTTCGGTTGTTTCCCTCACAGAACATGACTATGTGCATGGGCAAGACTCTCTTTCTTCTCTTGAGGAGAAGTTTGGGGTCCGACTTCTTCCTGGAGTCGAGATCTCGACCAAGAGGAAAAAGGGAAATCGTATCTTCCCAGGTCCGCATGTCCTCGGATACGGAGTCACAAAGCCACTTCCTAAACGTATCTTTTTTCCTGAGGTTATTGACATCATTCATGAGCAGGGTGGAATAGCGGTCATACCTCATCCCTTTTATGGAGGATATATGTCTTTGGGTGAAGAACTGGAAGAGTGCATACACATGGTTGACGGGGTCGAAGTTCTGAACGGGTTCAACCCTATGTCAGCCAATGAGAAAGCGTACGCTCTCTCAGAAAAATATCACTCTCCTGTGACGGCAGGCAGTGATGCGCATTTTTTACGAAATATCGGTAAAACTGTCACCATCTTTTCAGATATACTCCTCAAGACACCCTGGCAAGATCTTCTTCTTGCCGTTAAAAGTCGGCAAGTGACGGTTGAAGGAGAGAGTTATTATCGACAGTTTTCCGTGACAGAAGTTGTCCGACGGGCTGGTATTCTGAATAAAAAATACGGCTGGGAGCTTCCCTTGTAGCAGCATTCGAAAAACGCGGTCTAAAAGCCCGCAGATGAATCGAACGCTGATATGTCGTTCTCTTTTAGAAGAGACTACGCTAGAAGTGCGGGAGAACGTCATAAGGTTGGAACTTTGTCCTATAGTGTGTTACAATACCTTCATGCGTAACGAGAAACTCAAAGTATTACTTCTTCGAACGATCGGTAATTTTCTTATTTTAACCTCGCTTTTGGGTGTCGTGATGGTGTTCGGTCCGGCGTTGAAGGCAGAAGTCTCCTACAGATGGCATCAGATCCGCGGCATTCGATTTGTGCTTCCTGGACAACAGGAAAAAGCCCAACCGCAAGGCTTTTTGAGCTTCTTCGGACCGGGAAGTGTAGAGGTGATCGAGCCTGTTGACGTTCAGTTCAGCATTGTTATTCCCAAGATAAATGCAAACGCAAAAGTTGTTCCGAATGTTGATGCCGGAAACTACAAAGAATATATGGCGGCCCTGAAGCTTGGTGTGGCCCATGCTAAAGGAACGAAACTACCTGGAGCAAAGGGGAATATGTATCTTTTCGCCCATTCAACCGACAATGTCTGGAATGTGGGAAGGTACAACGCGGTGTTTTATCTTCTCAAAGAGCTTGAGAAAGACGATACGGTACACATCTTTTTTAACGGTTGGCAGTACGATTACAAAGTGTATGAGAAATCAATTGTCGCTCCTGACCAAGTCCAATATTTGACCGAGCAGCCGGACGACTATATCTTGACACTTCAGACCTGTTATCCTCCGGGTACAACCTGGAAAAGACTGATTCTTCGTGCCAAATTACTCTCGGCACAACCATCAACGAAGTGAGAGTGTATAGAGGTTTGAAACCACTCCTGCAGCGAAATTAAAGTTCGTCAAAATCACAAGCTGCAATCCATCAGGCCACGGATAGGCAACTTTTTCTTCAAAGTAACCAGAATAGAGCGTCATTTTGTTCGTTCCCTCGTACTCAACCACACTGATTGTATTGTCTTCAACAAGAATGAGATGTCTGTTTTCTGGTTCTGGAAGCCAGTAGACTTCTTTTGCGACGGGAATGGAAAATGTTTTGTCGTCTTTGATGTCGTAGACAAGATAGGAATCTGTATCTTCTGGTTTTTGAAGAAGAAGTTTTGTCTCGTCCTGTGAGATTTTGACCAAAGCCGAGCCCGAGGCGATCTTTTGTGCAGGCTCAGGGAGACGCGCGAGTCTGGCGTCTTCTTGTATTTTTCTTTCGTCTTCCCATTCTGCTTTGAGTCTCGAAAGGGTGGCGGTGACGTCAAATATTTTCTCGGGAGTGTTGAGGCGTGTCGCATCAAGAAGGTAGTTACTCCCATCTGGAAAAGAGGCGAGAACGCTTAAGGAGTCTGGTGTCCACGTAAATTTCGCCTTTGCCCAGGTGAGCCGTGGTGTGTCTTTGACGATCTGCCGTTGATTGCCGCCAAGGCTCAATGGATGTTCTTTCATATTAATCACCCAGACGCCTGCTTTCTGGGCTGAAGATGAGGCGACGGCGTAGGTGATTTTGTCGTTATCAGGCGACAGAACAGGCGACACAGCGCCGGTTAAGGTGAGCGGTTTGAGTTCAGGCGCCGCTGGAAATAATCGAGCGTTTGTTTCATACACAAGCTCAGGCTGGACAGGGATCGATTTTTCCCACGGCAAATAGCCATCTTTGCTAATTTGAACTTGGTACACTCCAGGCGGAAGCTGGACTGTACTGTCGGTTGCTGTGGTGAGTCTTCCGTCAATGAACACAGAGGCTCCTGAAGGCCAAGAACTTGCTGAAAGAAGGCCAGTTTTTGAAAGGTCGCGTGTCTCGGGGTTAAATCTCCATCCTCGACCATAGCCAATAAGAAGCAAGGTCGCAGCTAAAATAAAGAGCGCACCGAGTAGCGAAATAAGAAATCTTCGTGGTGAATACATCCTTCCGTATCTTATCAAATATTGTCAGATCCGACAACGGTTGCTATGTCATGACATCCTCCGCGAGGATGAGATATCAGAGTTCAAGAAATCTGATATAATGTGCCCAAAGAAAGGAATGTGGCATGCTCTCAAGACGGATTGCGATTGACCTCGGAACCGCGAATTCCCTCGTCTATTTATCAGGAAAAGGAGTTGTCCTAAACGAACCGACAGTCGTTGCTGTTTCTACTGATGATAACAGGGTCGTTGCGGTCGGGAACGAAGCAAAGGAGATGCTCGGAAGAACTCCGGGAAATATTATTGCTTCCCGTCCGATGCAAAACGGTGTTATTGCCGATTATGTTATTACTGAGGCGATGCTGCGATTTTTTATTGATCGGGCGGTTGGAAGATCACGCTTATTTAAGCCTGAAGTCATGGTCTGCGTTCCTGCCGGTGTGACGTCGGTTGAAAGACGTGCCGTGATCGATGCAGCTACCTCAGCAGGGGCACGAACGGTGTATCTTATTGACCAGCCGCTTGCAGCAGCAATCGGCGCAAAAATACCGATTGCCGCACCCTCTGGCAACATGATCGTTGATATTGGCGGAGGATCGACTGAGGCTGCCATTATCTCCTTAGGCGGTGTTGTGGTCTATAACTCGGTTCGTGTGGCTGGAAATAAACTTGATGAGGCTATCGCATCCTATATCCGTCATAAATATAACCTGATGGTTGGAGAAAATCTCGTTGAAGAAATCAAGATTAAAATCGGTTCAGCGCTTCCACTGAAGAAACCTCTTTCTATGGAAGTTCGGGGCCGGGACACACTTGCTGGTCTTCCTCGAACGATAGAGATCACCTCACAAGAGGTCACAGACGCAATCACTCACCCGCTTCAGGCGATTGCAGGCGCAGTCAAAGGAGTACTTGAAAACATTCCCCCTGAGATAGCCTCTGATATTATTGATAAAGGCGTTGTTCTTTCAGGTGGAACATCCCAACTACAATTACTGGATAAATTATTGACCAAAGCTACCGGAGTTCCATGCTATGTTGCGCAAGACCCGATGCTTTGCGTTATTCGGGGAACCGGCGTTGCCCTGGACAACATTGATCTCTACAAACGAAGTATCCAAAGGCAATAACACCCCTTAAGGTACATGCGACATGATCATAGGTATCGATTACTCCCGTGCCACGGTTGAACAAAAGACTGGGACAGAGACGTATGCAAAGCAGCTTGTCGATGCAATGCTCGCTCTCCCATCTTCCCATACGTTTCGTCTCTATACAAAAAAACCCGTTACCTTTGCTCACCCTCAGGTACAGACACGGATTATTCCATATCCTTTTCTCTGGACGCAGCTTGGGTTGGCAGGGGAATGTTTTTTACACCCGCCCGACATCTTATTCATTCCTGCTCACACCCTTCCCGTTCTTCGACGACCAAAGATAAAAACTGTTGTTACTATTCACGATTTAGGGGCAGAGTACTTACCGGGATACCATCAATTTCCTCAGAAGCATTATCTCACCAAAAGTACCGAGTATGCGGTTTCTCATGCGACACATCTGATCGCGGTAAGCGAAGCAACAAAAAAAGACCTTATCACTAAGATGCACTGTGATGCCAATAA
>DATEUZ010000051.1:0-4063 GCA_035282885.1 Patescibacteria group bacterium
ATTATTTCCGCAGGATTTACAATCGCAACAAGCACAGGAAATCCTGATAAATTAAAAGAGGGCCAAGAACAGTTGACAAGTGCAATCACGGGTTTAATTCTGATTGTCCTTGCTGTATTCCTTCTCGAAGTCATAGGAGCAGGGATACTCGAACTACCAGGAATCACAAACTAAGAGGAGCCCTATGAACCAAGCAAACCAGCTGGCAATTCTCAATCTCGGACAATACAATGTCCCTTCTTCAGGCATATCGTTAGCAAATACTGTGTCAGTTCTTGTCACTCTATTTCTAACAATCGTAAGCATCCTCGCATTCATCTATCTGGTTTTAGGTGGCATCCGGTACATTACAGCCGGAGGAGACCCAAAACAGATCAAGGCTGCGAAAGATCAACTCACCTATGCGGTTATCGGGTTGGTCGTAGCTATCATGTCCTTTGCGGTTATTAATGTGTTTTCAGAATTTTTTGGAGTAGATCTTCTCAGTCTGCCGTTTTAAAAAATATTCTTTCTTGAAAAGGCGGGGTGGATTTAGATACACTACAGTTATCATGAAGAAATACAGTATCCTCCTGAGCATCTCCCTTATTATCCCTTTCTTACTTTTCTTTCCTTTTCAGGTCCAGGCTCAGTGTAATCCCAATTATGCAAGTTGTCCTTGCGACCCCGCAGCTCCAAGCTGTTCTTTCGGAAGCGTCTGTGACCCCGCCACTAGTAGCTGTCGGTTTGTTTGCGATCCCACTATAGCATCTTGTCCCCCTGGGACAATTCCCCCCCCAACTTCGCAAGTAACCGGATCTTGTCCCCTTAATCCTCCTTTCAATGGTTTATGCGCGATCAGTCCCTGGGGCTTCGTGTCTGCCATCATAACACTTCTTTTCACCGCTGCAGGTATTATTGCCTTTCTCTACCTACTATGGGGCGGATTCGAATGGATTACTTCAAGTGGAGAAAAAGAGGCTGTAAAGCTTGCGAGGGAAAAAATCACCGGTGCAGTTATTGGACTTGTGATCGTATTATTCTCTTTTGCGATCATCAAGGTTGTCGGTCAGTTTTTTGGACTAAATTTATTACAAATTACGATACCGTCGATTCGTTAGTATTCGTTGCGTTTCTTTGTGTATTTGTATATAATTGGATTCAATCTCTAGAAAGAGGAGGTGACTATATGAAACACACACTGAAAAAGGGAATTGCTATAGCAACTTCTTTGGCAAGCGGGCTCCTTTTGCCCGTCACTGTATTCGCTCAAGGACAGAGCGGCACGATTACCCCTGGAGGCAACTTTGCCAGGGTTTCTACTTTCACTATACCGAATTTCATTGGAACGCTCGTAACCTTAATCTTCCTTATAGCCGGTGTTGTTGCGTTCTTATACCTCATCTGGGGTGGCGTTCAATGGATCACCTCTGGTGGAGATAAGGCAGGTGTTGCACAAGCTAGAGAAAAAATTACCGCAGCCGTGATCGGTTTGGCCATTGTTCTTCTGTCATGGGCTATCATGGCGCTTGTCGGACAATTCTTTGGATTGAACTTCTTCAACTTTCAGGTGCCGAACCTATAAACGAGATCTTATTACGAACTCGAAACAAAAAGCACCCATCTTGACGGTGGGTGTTTTTATATGTTAGTGTGAAAACGAAGGAGAGCAAATGAACCTGGGTTCCCCACAGTGCACAAGTTGGACCAGCGGTACTGATCCAGTCCAACTTTCCTGTCTTGGATATATTTTTATCAATATCGTTAACTCGCTTTTTTATCTTGCAGGAGCCGCAGTATTATTTATCATTATTTACGGGGGCTATTTATTCGTCACTTCCATAGGAAATCCCCAGCAGGTTGAACGGGCAAAACACACACTTACGCACGCGTTTATCGGACTAGGAGTAATCCTTTTATCGTGGGTCATCCTGAGAGTCGTAGCCGAAGTCACAGGGAGCAGTGATATTTTGACTTTTCCTTTTTCTTGACAGAAGGCAAAAAATTTCCGTAGAATAAGAGTAGAGCTATGTACTCATTCATTAAAACTAAAAAAATTCTTTTATTTTTCCTCACAATAAGCCTTTTTTTTATTGTTACTCCGGTAGTTGCGAGCGTCACTCCTGCTGTCACCGAGACTCCAAATACGTACATTATTCCGAAACAGCTCATTCCACAAGACTTTTTTGCATCGTTTCTAGAATCACTTGAACCGGCCCTGATCGGGTCGTATGACCAGGAAGGTCGCCTTATAAAACCGGGAATTCTTGATTCTTTTGATAACGTTATCGTATCTCTTTATTCTCCCAACATTGTTAATACCAAAGAATATGCACAAGACATCGGAAAGGATTTGGGATTGGTAAAGCCAGCCTACGCTCAAATAACCGGATATCAACATCTCGAGGGAGTGATGGGAATCTGGAAAATCACTCGTGACGTTTCCTACGTACTCTTCATCATCGTTTTCGTTGCAGTCGGATTTATGATTATGTTCCGAAAACGTGTTGATGCAAGGACAGTTACAACAATTCAAGGATCTTTGCCAAACATCGTTCTTGCGCTCATTTTGGTTACGTTTAGCTATGCAATAGCGGGTTTAGTGATTGATCTTACAGAAGTACTAACACAGTTAGTCGCCGTCGTACTTTGGAAAGGCACCGGGCCTTCGTGGGAAGAAGTCTTAAATGGAAATACTTTCACTCTTATCTGGCCTTTTAACACCAGTGTTGTCAGCTTGGTGGACCAAGGAAATATCACAAGCACAGTTGATGATGCTTTGAGGGAGATGCGCGTAGGAGTATTTGGCACCATTATTACCGTAATCGCAAGTGGCTTGGCTCGGGTGGTTCTTTTTGTTGTCCTTCTTTTTACGATGTTTAAACTCTTTTTTGCCTTGTTAAGCGCATATGTCGCTATCATTCTTGCGACCATCATCGCGCCTTTTCAGCTCCTTATAAGCGCAATCCCAGGACAGTCGAACGAAGCTTCGAAATGGTTTAAAACGATTCTTGCTAACGCACTTGCATTTCCTGCCGTTCTTGCGATCCTACTTATAGCTGCCACCGTAGCCCAGATAAAAGATCCTCCTTACTCTATGCAAACTTTTCCTCTTTCAACGGGAACCGCATGGGCACCAACATTGTTACCCTTTGCAAATATCATTAATGGCCTTCTTGGATTTGGAATTGTTATTTTCTCGCCAAGTGTTCCTGGACTCATCAAACAAGGTCTTCAGGCTGGAGAAGTACCGGGGATGGGCGCTGTAGGTCAGGAAACAAAGTCTGCTGCCTCAAAAGTGCCATTTGTTGGCGGGTTTATGAAGTAAGACATCCCCGTGTCAATCTAACATACCTCTTCTTTTTATCTCGTCCATTTTCGATACCGCATATTCATTCAACCGTATAGGAAATCCCATGTCTCTTGTTGAACCCCGTTCCTGAAAGCGTATCGATTCTTCAAAAAGTTTTTGAGCAGTCTCGTCGCTTGTGACTTGTTTAAACGTTCTGTTTCCCTCTGATCCTTGAATATAATTTTTTTCTAAAAAGACCTGCTTAAATGCTCCAAGTTCAGCAAGATCTGCTTTATGCCAATCTTTTACTTCAACCATTGCAGACTTTTTCAATGCCTGTTGGTCTGGAGCAATCATATAGAGCATCACCGTAGTAGCCCAGTCAATGTCACGGTCAATAAGATTCTCTATTCGTTCTTTATTCCTAAAATAAAATCCTTTATCCCATTTAGCTTCAGCAATAATCTCTGCGTCAGGTTTCGATACTCCTTGTTTTACCAACCTATTTTCATAGTTCTCTTTATTTGCTTCGCCTGCTCTAAACCAGTAAAATCCTCCTATCGAAGAAACAAAAAGAGCTACACCAAGAAGCTGGCCCATAAGACGTCCATGCTTTGTGAATAAATCCCGAGTAAGTACAGATCCTTTCTTAAATACTTCTTTGTCCTCGACAGGGACTTGTTCTTGAGTAGAAGACTCTTTCCTTGGACTAGCTTTTGCTTCTTGAATAACTCCAATCGTTTCAAGCTCTCTTTGACTCCTGATCGATTCAGCAGTGAGCCTATCAAAAGT
>DATEUZ010000052.1:0-8136 GCA_035282885.1 Patescibacteria group bacterium
AGGTTTTCCTGCAATCGCCCATTATTGTGCCTCAAAAGGAGGAATAGTCGCATTCACTGAGGCGCTTGCCGTAGAACTCGCTCCATACGGGATTCTCGTCAATGCGATTGCGCCAGGTGTTATCGAGACAGAGATGACCCAAGGATTACTGTCAGACGAAAAATCAAAAGAAGGGCTTTTTGCCCGGATTCCTTTAAAACGCGCAGGTAAAGCGCAAGAGATAGCCCATTCAATTGCGTTTCTTGTCTCAGATGAAGCCAGTTACGTGACCGGTGCAACGCTTATTGTTGACGGCGGATATTTGGCTGGATAATTATTTTTTGAAGTACTTTTTTCCTTTGAGTTTCTCAGGAAGAAGATCATCCGTCGTGTATTTCTCGTAGCCTTTCCCGTAGCCCAACTCTTTCATAAGATCTGTTGGAGCGTTACGAAGGTTGAGAGGAATCGGAAGATTTCCGAATTTCTTGACGTCAGTGAGCGCCTCAAAATATGCATTATATGAAGATCTGTCTTTTGAAGTCTTTGCAAGGTACGATGTACAGTGGGCAAGATTGATCTGACATTCGGGAAAACCGACGCGTTCACACGCTTGGAACGTCGCGACAGCAAGAAGAAGAGCTTTGGGATCACTCAGTCCGACATCCTCTGAGGCAAAGACAACGCACCTTCTGGCAATAAACAGTGGGTCCTCCCCAGCCTGAACCATACGTCCGAGATAATACAAGGCTGCGTCAGCGTTTCCGGCCCGCATACTTTTGATGTATGCGGAGATAGTGTTGTAGTGCTCTTCACCTTTTTTATCGTACATAAGGTGTTCTTTTTGGAGCGCTTCCTTCATGTCATCTTTTGTAATGAGAATTCTTTTTCCGTTTCGCCGATGTGCTATGGAGAAAGCAAGTTCTATCCCGTTGAGAACAGTCCGTGCATCACCGTTGGCAAAACCAAGAAGCATCTCTTTCACTCCCATTTCAAGCGTGATGTTGTGCGTTCCCAAACCTCTCTTTTTATCCTGAAGCGTTTGGTCTAAGATTTTTTCAAGATGTTTTTCCTCCAGAGGATGGAGAACTAACACACGACAGCGGGAAAGGAGGGGTGAAATGACTTCAAAAGAAGGATTTTCCGTGGTTGCACCGATGAGAATAATACTCCCTTTTTCCACAGATGGCAGAAACGCGTCTTGTTGTGCTTTATTAAAGCGATGGATCTCATCAATAAAAAGGATGGTGTCTGTTCCGTAGGCTTTCTTGCGTTCCTCCGCCTGGACGACTACTTTTTTGATATCAGCAACACCTGCCATAATGGCAGAAAAATGGACAAAATGCGATTTGGTTTCATGGGCAATGATATGGGCGAGTGTTGTCTTCCCTACCCCGGGCGGTCCCCAGAAAAGAAGAGAGACAAGTTGGTCACTTTCGATAAGAGCACGTAAGATTTTTCCTTTTGATACTAAGTGCTCTTGGCCGACGAATTCGGTGAGAGTTCGGGGTCGCATCCGATCAGCAAGGGGAGCTTCCTGCATATAGAGATATTCTACAACCGAAGATTACCCAAAGTCAACGGACGATTAGTCCTCTATGAGGATATCTACATCAAGAAATGGAAACACAAGCTGAAGGTCTTCTAAGGAAAAGTTTTTCAGATTTGCTTCTGAACTTGCAATATCCTGTTCCAGCTGAAGAATCTCCGGGTCTTGGACGTGAAGGGGCGCTGTCACTTCTTCTTCCTTCTCTTGTATCTTCTGATTCGTGCCGTTTTTCTGTGTCATTTGACTTATAACGAGTACTCCGATTGTGGCGAAAACAAGGACAAACACTCCGATAAGAAAAAGGTGGGTCATCTTCTTTTTTGACTTTACTTCTTCCGGGGCTTCATGGAAGTAATATTCATTTGACACGTCTCAGCTCCTGTACAAATTCCTTAAAGAACAAAGATATTTTTTCCAGATTTTCTTGGACGAGTTCCAGGTGAGTAGACGCAAGTTTGACGTTACTTAGGGTGCCGTCTGGATTCGAGGTCACGGTCGCAAGAGATGCTGCTTCTTTCAAGCTTTGATCGACAGCAGATGTTTTTTCTTTCATCCTTGAGAGCCAGCTTTCGAGAAGATTGACATTTTTTCCCTGTTCTTGCAGACTGTTCGTTTTTTCCTCAAGTTTTTGAGTGGTTGAGGTGAATTGTTGAAATACTTGCTTTGCACGGCCGATGTAGACGTGGGTGCGAACAGACTGGGAATTCGCGCTGATTACTTTGTAGAGTTCGTCGAACTCTTTACTTACTGTGTTAATCTGTTCAACCCGTTGCAGGGTCTCTATTTTTTGTCGATGCTGATCGAGCAGTTTTTTCTGTTCTTCTATTGTCTTTTTTTGAACGTCCTTTTCTTCTTGGGTTAAGGCTGGTTCCTCGTCTATCTTTTCTTGTAAGACGTCAAGATACGCAGAAAGAATGGAAATTCTCAAGCCAAAGAAATCAACACTGGCCTCTACGAGTGATGTCTGTGTTGTCAGACTTTGAAAATTTTTGTGTTTTGTCCGTGCGAGTACGAAACTCTCTTTTGTGTCTCTGTATTGATCAATATAGGAACGGTATTTCGTATACGTCGTACTTTGTGCAAACACGAAAGTCTGGGAAGAAAGAAAAAGAAGCGTTACAAGAAGGAAAACAATCGGAAGTTTCCTCATATACGAAAATGGTATCACCAAACAAGTGTGAGTTCAAGGTTATCGTAGGCGATATGGAAAGACGGTCCTCCTAAGGAGTGGACGTAGGACTCTAACTTTTCGTGGGGAAGCGTAGCGTGTCCGATATGGGTAAAATACGTTCGCTTCGCATGGAGCTTCTTCCCCAGAAGGACGCCTTCTTCAAGAGATTGATGACCGAATGCAAGCCGTTTTATGATAGAGGCATCCATAATGAGAAGATGCAGATCACGAACGGCTTTCGTTGACTCACCAGGAAGAGAGGCCATATCAGGGATGTAGGCGATCAGTTTGCGTTCTTTTACTTTGATGCCGAAGGCAGGTGTTCTTGTATGATGGACCGGAAAATAGGTGATCTGATAGTCTTGCACACGAAAGGGTTGAAGCGGTTGTATGATTTCCAAGTGAAACGCGTCGAGCGGTACATTGGGGAGTCCTATCTTGATGCTGTTGAGGACCTCTAAAGGAATAAAAACTGTGAGTTTCCGTCTAAACCGTGACATCTCCCGAAGATCGTTGAGACCTAAAGTGTGATCAGGATGTGCATGAGTGATACAGAGAAATTGAAGCGATGAGATATCCCTTGAAAGAAGGGTCTGGTAGGTATCAGGCCCAGCATCAATCAGAAGATCTTGGTTTATAAGAAGTTGAGACCGTTTTCTTGTGTCCCTGGCATCTTGGGATGTACACATCTCACAGAAACAAGATAAACGCGGGTGTGGCCAGCCCGATGAGGTTCCAAGGAAGGTCACTTTCATTGCGCGTTTTTTCGAAGCGGATGGACTCATATCCTTCCTGAAAGACGAGTAAGCGCTTCACGGGAGAGAAGAACCAAAGCCCCAAAAGAGAGAAAGAGTGCAAGAAGGTGTATCGCCCAGCCCACAAAGATAAGGTTTGTAAGCGCTGTATAGACAGTTAACCCTACTGTAAGCGGTAGGATGAGCTTGGACGTATCGTACTCTCTGTTATGCATCTGGATTATCTTGATTCCCAAAAGAAGTCCAAAGAAAACAGGAGCGGCATAAAGGATGATCAAGAAAAGGACTCCTCCGATAAGGCTGAGCGGAATTCCGATCAATGTTGCAAAGGTGATGACAAGGAGAAGCGGTGTGAGAACGATGCTTCCCATGCCGACGAACAGAGATTTGATCGGCTTTTCGATCATCAGATTGACGATTGCAATACTCTGCCTTGGAGCAAAACTGACAAGAATTGCACCAACGATGAGTTTTGAGAAAAGGGTAAAAAGAAAGAACGCAAGAGAGGTGTATTCAAAAATGCCAGCAAACCGTTTGCGCTCCGGGACAGGAACCGCAGGGACAGTATGAGTAGTAACCCCTGAAATAACGGCTCCTTCCTTTTTATCAAAAGGATTTTCCGAAAGGTAGGTAAAATTTCCTTCTGTGTGAGAGTTTGGAAGAAGAGTAACTGTTTCTGCGCCGAGTTCGACATGTCCTTCAATGGTCCCATCAAGAACCACTGTTCCAGCTCCGGCTGTTAACGTTCCTTGAATACGGCTGGCCTCTTCAGTTGTCAGAACACCTGTTCCAACCAGCGCATTTCGTTCGACTGTTCCGCTCATGGTCAGTGAACCGGCAAGGACACGAATGTTTCTTTTTGCGGTTCCGTCAATAACCACATTCCCTCCAATGAGAATGAGATCTTCAGCCTCTCCTGAAAAACTGATGTTACCTCCGACCGCGATAACGTCTCCTTCCACTTTTCCTTTGATTCGAACGTCTCCGCCTGCCACAAGGACATCACCTTGTACTATACCGAGGATTGTGACGCTCTCCCCTACCTTAAGTAAGTTTCCTGTATATACCGTATCTTCGCCGACATACACGACTGTATCAGCGGATGAGGTCGCCTCGTTCTTCTGGGCGGAAATCGTAACCGGGAGAAGAAGGAAGAGAAGGAAAAGAAAGACAAGTTTTTTCATCGTACCCCCTTTGAGTGCCGCAGAGAGGACTTGAACCTCTACGGGTTTCCCCACACGGTCCTAAGCCGTGCCTGTCTGCCATTCCAGCACTGCGGCGAAGCGCTTTACCACGATTATAACAGATTTCGAGAAAACTGCAGGCTGAAAGCCCGCAGTTAAATCGAACTCTGGTATGACCAAGATTTAGATAAGCATATGTCTTAAGTGGAAATCCTACAGCGAGAATAACGAAGGGCAAAACCCCAGTTAGTAATCCTTTTATTACAAACTCTTTAAATTTTAAAATCCGGGTTGAAAGAACTGATAAATTGCATGAAGCATCAAAAACAGAACAATTATAAGGATAATAAATAAAATCTTTCTTAGATAATTTCGCATTCATACTCTCCAGTTGTAATTCGATACACAACAATTTTCTACTAACAGAAATAATAAAACCTTTTTACGCATACCTCCTTATGCATCGATATTAAAAGGCACTGGCCACAGATAAACATAGATCAAATACAGTAACGTAATAGTCACACCAATGCCAAGAATGATTAATAAAAATTTTTTTGACATCAGGGCCTCTTCTAACAATTTTTATTGCCTATATTAAATACTTACTAACGATATTTCGCAATATTTAGGATCAAACCTACACAAAAAAGACAGCCGAAGAGCTGCCTCCGTTGCGGTCAACAGTATTTTTCTGGTTTGATTTTAGCACATTTTCGATTGTTAAGATTCCGCGCTCTTCTTGGTCAGTTAGTTTCATCATATTTAAATCACCCATCTAACGAGTCGCGTAATGCTTTATGCTTCAAACCCCGACAGGGGCTTTCGGGTCGCAGATTTTTCATATTGTGACTGAACTCCACGGAGTATCCGTGGGTGAATGGAACAATGACAAACTTGTCGAGGATGTAGCCTGAGAATGCCACGATCTATACGTGGTAGTTTATTTGGTCTGTCTAGCTCGTTTCACGGCCGAACGGTGTGCTTCTTCCTCGATGCGGTCGGAAAGGGGTGGCAGGAGAACTTTCTTTTTTGTTTTTCGTTCAAGTGCACGGGTAATTAACATGTCAGCAAACCGAGGATTTTTCGGAAGCAGTGAGCCGTGAAGGTAGCACCCGAAGATGTTTTGGGAGACTGCACCTTCCGTAAAATCTTCCCCGTTATTTCCATGGCCGATGAGGACTTCCCCGAGCGGTTTTGCTTTTCGTCCGAGATAGGTTTTTCCACTATGATTTTCAAACCCGACGAGTGTTTGTTTTTCCCAAGCAACGACGCAGTTTCCTATCATCCGTGTGTTTCCTGCGACGGTCTCTATATCAAGAACACCGACTCCCGGAAGATCTTCTCCATGGTGGGGCTTATAAAACTTCCCGAGGAGCTGATACCCTCCGCAGATTGCAAGCATGACGACACCACTGTGTGCAAGTTTTGTGAAAGATTCCTTTTTTTCTTGCAGGTTGTGGCTGACAATCTCCTGCTGTTGATCCTGTCCTCCTCCGAAAAACAAGACATCAGTGTCTAAAGGAAGGTCTTCTCTTAAGGAGATTTCACTAATTCGGATACTGATATTTCTCCATCTGCACCTGAGAGCGAGCGTGAGAATGTTCCCTCTGTCTCCGTAGATATTCATAAGGTCATGATAGAGATGTACAAGATGAATATCCGCCATATTTAATCCTTCCAGAGATGGTGCGTGTAGCCCTGTTTCACAAAATACTCACGTATATCAAGCATCGCCGTATATGTCGGCAGAAGAAAAAGGGTTTCGCGGGCGTGTAGTTTATCCAACGCTTTTTCAAACGCCTTTTTCTGGTTTACGTCAACCCGGAATGTTTGAACTGGTTCAAGAACCTCTGCGTATTTGAGTCGAAGCAGAAGGTCAGGAGCTCTGATACCCGAGACGGTCAGATGTGTTACTTTTCCTTTAAGAAGTTCAAGGTCAACATCCCAAATCCAGCTGACATCTCTTCCGTCTGCAACAAGATCATTGAGTGAGAGAAAAAGATGCTGAATATGCTGATTCGAAAACTGTAAAATTGTCCGAAGGACTTCGTTAAATCCTGTCGGATTTTTGACGAGAAACAAAAAAACTGTTTTGGTTCCGATCTGGATTTTTTCCACTCTTCCGAACGCAGCGGTGAATGACGATAAAGATGAAGTAATGTCTTGTAGTTTAATATTACGGGATAAAGATGCTGTCACAGCTGCGACGGCGTTATAGACGTTATAGATACCAGGAACGCGCAAGATAGTTTTATAGATAATCGAATTATATTCTAAGGAGAATTGAACACTATCTATACTCATGTTTCGGATTTCCGGAACTCGTATTGTCAGTGCGGGTCTTGTGAACCCACAATTGCGACAGGAATAATGGCCCATATGAGAAGCATATATTTGGTCAAAATCTAGGATATGCTGGCACTCAGGACACTGGACTGCGTCGGCAGCGTGGGGTAATTGTGGAAGAGTAAGTTCTTTATCATCAAGTCCGAAGTAGAGGACGGTACACCCAAGATGCTTTCCGATGAAAGCGAGTGATGGATCGTCTGCATTCAGGAGAACGGTTGTGTCTTCAGGAAGCGCTTGTAAGGATTGAAGCCATTTCCTTTTCAGCGTATCAATTTCACCGTATCGGTCAAGCTGGTCACGAAAAAGGTTTGTGAGAAGAATCGTATGCGGTTTGAGTTCATGAATCGCGAGAGGGAGAACTGCTTCGTCTACCTCCCAAAGGCCGAGATGGGAAGATATATTTCCTCTGAAATCAGCGTGTTCTATACAAGTAGAGAGAATTCCGCGTAAGAGGTTCGATCCTGATCTGTTGTGGAGAACCTTGATACGTTGACTTTTCAGTATAGTCGAAATCATGCGCGCAGTCGTTGTCTTTCCGTTTGTTCCTGATACAACCATATTTCCTTGAGGAAGTTTTGCAAGGAAAAAAGGTAAGAGGTCAGGTTTGATGCGTTCAGCGATAAGTCCTGGAAGCGCAGAGCCTCCCCCTTTTCGTGTGCGCCTGGATAGCTTGAAGAGACACTTCCCAACCAGGATTGCAAGAAACGAGCGTACGTTCATGGCGCCATTGTATCAATCACCATCTATCTCTGGCAAGGAAAAATAAGATTGACAGGATATTAAGTGATGTGTTATGCCTTCGGTATGGCTGAAAAAGACAAAGTCGATCCCACGATTGATGCCGTATTGAGTCAAGAGAAGGATCAATCTCCGTCCATTTCTGCGGTCATTGTTACCTGGAATAGCGAAAGCTACATTACAGACTGCCTTTCATCACTTGAGAAAGAACTTCATCCCGCAGAGCATGAAGTATATGTTATCGACAATAACTCCACTGATACAACTGTGTCTCTCGTGAAGAAGAAATTTCCTTTTGTCCGAATGATACAAAATAAAGACAATAGAGGTTTTGGAGCAGCCAATAATCAAGGTATTCGTCGGGCAAGCGGTGATTGTATTCTTTTGCTGAATCCTGATACTGTTGTTCAC
>DATEUZ010000053.1:0-10490 GCA_035282885.1 Patescibacteria group bacterium
GCGAAGATTGATGCAGGAACTCGGACGTGAGCCAACGATTGAAGAGATCGCAAAAGCACTCGAGGTCGAACCTGCAAAAGTCCAGGAGATCATCAAAATTTCCCAAGAGCCGACATCGCTCGAGACCCCTGTCGGAGATGAAGAGGATAGTCACCTTGGCGATTTTATTCCTGCACCGGGAATGTCTCCTGACGATAAAGCAACTCATGAGCTTCTGAAAGGACATCTCGATCAGGTCTTGGACAGTTTGACGCCCCGCGAGAAAAAGGTATTGCAGCGTCGGTTCGGACTCGATGATGGGAAAGCCCGCACGTTGGAGGAAGTCGGAGCTGAGTTCGGTGTTACCAGAGAACGGATTCGCCAGATCGAAGCAAAGGCGCTTCGGAAGCTTCGCCATCCGAGTCGGGCACGAAAACTGAAAGATTACTTATCGTAAGTCTTTTACAAAGCTTCCGATCCACTTGAAGGTTTTTCTGGTTTTGTGTAAGCTTTTGATATGATCCCATTCGTCAAGACGCGTCCGATACCCCTTATTTCTCTTCTCCTTCTTCTTTCTTTGCTGGTGGTGAGTCAGACGAATTTTTGGTTTTTTCTTCGTACTGGGCAACCACAGATTGATTTTGCACGCGCGACAGGAGAATACGAAGAAGCAGACCGCGTACCAATCTATCACGGAGCACCAGTCCGGGAACCTTTTCTTGTTGAGGATACACAAGACTTTAGGGTATTAGGAAAAGAAACCGGCGTTGAGAAGCGAATAGAAGTAGATCTGACGAACCAGCGGCTGTATGCGTTTGAAGGAGATCGGAGAGTGTTTGATTTCGTTATTTCTTCAGGGAAACCTTGGTGGCCGACACCGACTGGAGAGTTTCGTATCTGGATTAAGCTTCGATACCAAAAAATGTCAGGAGGATCACGTGCCCTTGGCACCTACTATTATTTGCCAAACGTTCCGTATATTATGTTTTTTTCGAACGAGGCTGTTCCAGGATATCGGGGATATGGTCTTCATGGTACGTACTGGCACAACAATTTTGGCCATCCGATGAGCCATGGATGTGTGAATCTTCGTACTGAAGATGCAGCGCAACTTTTTTACTGGGCAGCGCCGTATGTACCCGTCGGGAAAAATTCAGTTCAGTCACAAGCAGACAATCCTGGAACGCGTATTCTTATCTACGGAGAAACACCAAAAAGTTAGGGTGTCTTTTTCTTGAGTTTTCTTCTCACCAAGAGGACTCCTCCAAGAAGCGGGATCCAGAGGACCGCGTAGACTCCAATCCAAATTAGCATAGTTCCGAGTGTTCGAAGTGTCGCAACAAGTGAACGCACGGCGTGTTTAAAGATGACTTGGGGTCTCCAGGGTTGTTCAGGTGCATAAGGGAGGGCAAGTTCGTCTGTTGAGAAATAGAGGGTGATTTTACTCGTTTCGGATGCTTGTTTGAGGTAGAGTTCTTGACCTTTGAGTTGATCGATTTGCGCCTGCAGTGTGATCAGCTCTTTTTGGACTTGAAGCATGTCCTCAACCCGTACTGCTCTCTCAAGGAGTTCTTCCATCTTTGCTTTTGTTTTATAAAGAGTCTCAAGCCTCGCTTCTGTGTCTGTGTATTGATCTGTAATGTCGTAGCCAATCAACTGTTCAGAAACGACACGAACTCCCAGGGAACGGAAGTATTTGAGTGCATCGTCAAGGTTATCTTGAGGAATACGAACCGTGAGGTTTCCTCTTGCAGCATCCTGCGGGTCAGAAAGAGTTGCGCTCACCATATACCCGCCAAGTTTTTCTGCATATTTCTTAGCTTGGTCAATTGAGGTTGACACGTTTTTCACCAAAAGAGAAAGAGTGGTTTCTTGTACCACCATGCGCTCAGATGCTGTTGAAGAGGAGTACTCCTTTGATGGGGTCAGGGAAGGGAGAGAAAAATCAAGGCTTCTGGACATACCGACAGACTGAGGAGACGAAGACATGGAATAGTAGTTACCGCCGAAAAAACTTCCAAGGAAACTTTTAAGAAAGAGATAAAGAAAGATAACCAAAAGAGCGGCAGCAAGTTTATTTTTCTTTACCCAAGACACAATCGCCATTACTTCTATTTAACGGAAATATGGCTTATTCTGTCAAGAAGGACTATCGTCGTTCAAACACAACTCCTTCAGGACTCTCAGACACCCGGATTGATCCTGACTGCAGTCCTTCCGAGATTAAGTTGGGGATTGTTGTTTGCAGCATCTCCTCGATTTCACGGACTGATCCAGAAAGAAGGTCAACCCCAAGCGTTGAATCGTAAATGGTTCCGCGTTGTCCATTACCAAGCGTGACACCGATTCGGCAATCGATTTCGCCTCTTTCACCGCGACCTGCCGCCAGAGACTGTTCGATACCTTCGAATTCACAAGAAGAGACAGAACGTGCATCTGTATGTTTCCGAAAGAATTGCTGGACTTCTTTTTTATAGCCGTTTCGTGCTTGGTATAACCATTTCGTCACTATTGAATCAGGCGGACGCGGTTGCCACTTCCTTACGTCTATTCCTGTCTCTCGTTTAAGTGACCGTTCGGGTGAACCCATACATGTTCCTTTTCGCATTAAAAAACCTCCCTGGTGGGAGGTTCCTTTTTCGCGATATCTGTCACTTTTTTATGCTATCGTCTCAGGCCTCCCACCGTTTTGCTCCAGGGCATGACAAAAAGGCCCTGAAGGGATGTGTGAAGGATATCAATGGTACGATAGCTTCTTTTTACCATAGGCCGAAGTGTTTTTATATCATAAGTATCACCAATTCGTCAAATCTTGGAGCTCTAAACAGGATTCAGCGAAATGTTACTGTGGAAAAACGGTATTGGATTGAGAGGATGATTTTGCCGGCCAAAGAACGCCAAGGGCCATAAGTGTAAATCCTACGGTCGTGAGAAGACTTAAGAAGATGTAGGACTCGAATGTTTTGACCTGATAGGTAGTTGGTAAAAAAAGAAGAGACGAAAACATCCCGAGACCCATGAGAAGACCTTTGACAACTTCTTTTTGTTTCAGGGTTCGGTATATAAAGGTGATTCCAATCGAGCCGAATGTTCCTAAGAAAAAAATTGCACCCATAATGATAACAATCGGGGGATGGTCCCAGGTCACAAGTCCGGCTTCGTTATATACTGCGGGACGGAGTGGATACCCATACAGGTAGATAGAAAAAGCAGCGACCGCCATGATCACCCAGAAAAAAAGTTTTGCAGGGAATTTTGGGTAGAGAACTCCGATTGCAAGCCAGGCGGTTCCGGTCGCAAGATATGCAAAAAGCCAGGCGATAATGCCGCTGACACGGATCATGATGGGATCATAGGGAAAGAGAAAGAGGGAAAGTGACAATATAAGATATTCAATAGCGGCAAAAAGGAATCCGAGTCCGAGATATTTCCCGATTAAATTTGGTTGCTTCAGATGGTGGTAGAGAATTTTGCCAGAGATAATGAAAAGAACAAGATCAAAATACAGGTGAAACAGTCCCTGAATCGTATACGGAGACATGATGAAATCAGTATATCCCGTTTTTGTTTCCTTGTCGAGAAGGATCGTCAGATGAGTGGGACGATGGTGGGGTTGACAAGAATTTTGTAATCAGATGTATTCATCGCGATAGAAACACGTCGATCGCCCGCATTAAAGATAATGCGTGTATTATTAAAAAGGCTTGGATCGGCAATAACTGGTACATGAAACAGGTTCCCAAACGGGGGAACGCCGCCAAGCTCTATCCCTTCCGTGAGACTGAGGACTTCCTCTTCTGACGCGAAAGTGAGGGATGCCGTTTGGAGGAGTTTTTTTACTTTTTTGTTGTGGAATTTTTTGTCTGCCGGGAACACCAGCATGACATAGGATTTTTCCATCTGCTTTGATGTGAGTCGAAGGATGAGCGCTTTTGCTCCCTGATTGAGCGTATATTCGGGACGAACTGATGCTGCCTCTTCACTGGTTCTGACAGGTTCATGCTCGAAGTATTCGTACCACATGTGGTGCGAATCAAGGAGATGGCGTATATGTGAAACAACTGGATGGTATGTCATGGGGTAAGATGAGCAAGAGATTGTTCGAATTGCTGTACGAATGCCCTATTTCCTTTCATAACAACAGTATGGCCTTCTTTCTCAAGCAGTTTTTTTTGTGGCTCAATACCACCTGGATACTTTTCATTCAGTTGACCTCCGGCCTTGAGGGTTCTCCAGTATGGAGTCGTATCTGTCTTTCCTTCATGTTTCGTTTGTTCTGATGCGTACGCAGCAATCCATGCAAAGATACCTGTCGTCAACGGGCAGGCGATTGTTGCGTGGTGTTTCTTTGCCAGCGCTTCGCGTATTTCTTGAATGGTAGTAAGCCTCCCGTGAGGTACCCGCTTCATGAATGCATCAACCTCAATGGGGGCAGGAATGACAAGTGTTCCACTGCCCCACAGTTTTGACATCTTCTTGGTGATTGGCTCAACCCTGGGAAGGTCTTTGCTGTCGTGGAGTTTCTGAACCCAGTCTTTCTTCATTGAGGTTTGTCACTCACTCTTAAACGTTGGGAGACGAGACACGAGGTCTTAACTCTCTTGACGCGGACGAGCTTCGTTTACGACAAGGTTTCTTCCTTCGTATGGTTTTCCATGAAACAGTTTGATAGCCTGTTCGGCTGCTTCAGGAGTTTCCATTTCCACAAAACCAAAACCCTTTGAACGACCAGACGTTCGATCGGTAATAATGGTTGCGCTTACGACAGATCCTGCCTGAGAAAAGATCTCAGACAACTGTTCATTCGTTATGCCATAAGGAATATTTCCTACATATAGTTTTGTTGCCATTTTTGTTATCACCTCCTTGATGTGTAAAGTGGAAGTTTGTTCTTGAAGCCATGAAAGGGGCCGAAAAACTTCTAAAAACAAATGTATTATACCAAGACTGTGGGAAAAAACAACTCTTTTTTAAATGAGGATGCTTGCTTTACGTTCTTCTCCCATATTATGCTGGGAGAAGAAGTGAGAGGTACAGGTATGACTGAACAGCCATCTTTCGAATCGCAGCATGCAGGAAAACAGCCGCAACAGAATGAAGAGAATGCCAGGAGAAACCTGAGAAGGCTCCAGATGATGATAGCTTTTCTGGGGATTCTTCTTGGGCTTCTCATTGGAGTCTCTTTCCTTTCAAGGTAGACAATCCCGTCGGTAACGAAAGAGGAACAACCTGAAACAGTACGATTTCAGGCAAAAGTGACCTCTCTGACAGGAGAAGAGTGGAAGACTGTGAGTAATACGTCAGCAAGAGAGGATGTGATCGAGGGACTAGAGGGTAAAGCTCTGTTACTTCAGGGTGTGCGAGTACCCTGGAGAATCCTGCGGGGTGTATTCAAACGAAGCGACCCTGACGTATTAGTACACTCAGTGAGATATTTTTGAATTGCGGGTTGCGAATTCGGCGAGAAAGAGTGGTGTTGAAGATTTTCTTTTGTTGCCCAAAGGAACGTATCATGCTCTTCGCTTAAGTGAATCTCTCCTTTCGGATGATGGCAGCAGAATGCGAGTTCAAGGATACGCGCATGAACGATGCGACCGTCTTCGGGCTGGAAGGGATATTCCAGATGATCCCATGTGTGAAAAAGAGACCTAATGGATACGTGAAGGCTTGTTTCTTCGGCCACTTCACGCAGCAGACCTTGAGGAAGTGATTCCTTCATTTTAAGAAGCCCACCCGGGAGTTCCCACTGAACTGTTTTTCCTAGTCGATCGGCGGTATTTCGAAGAATAAGGAGCCTTTCCCCCTTTAGGATAAGAGCTTTTTGGCTAATAAGAAATATGAAGTCTTTCTCAAGTCGATAGAAATCCATAGGCTGTTTTTAGAATGCTTGTCCAATGATAACTGCAGCAACCAGAAAGTACACAAAAAGGCTGACAATATCCTGAATAACGGTTGCGAACGGTCCGGCTCCGAGAGCAGGATCGGTGTGTTCTTCGAAAAGGATTTCAGGGACGATCAGTGCAACAACGGGAGCAATCGCAACATTTGCAAGCATTGCAAGGCCGACTGTGAAAGCGATGACCATGGAACCGATCCAGAGCCAGGCAAAAAATCCGACAAGAACTCCGAAGATACCACCAAGAATCAATCCCAAGACGAATTCCTTGAAAAGATATTTCAGAAAATGAACCGGTGTAGACGAGAGACTTCGTACATACATAGTTTCGGTCTGTGTTCCAACAGCGTCTGCCATATAGACAATAATTGGAACAAAGAACGCCAGGCTGATGTTTTGTGTGAGGAGGTGTTTAAATTGGGAAACTAAGACTGATGCAAGAATTCCACCCAGAAGGCCAAGTGTGAGCCACGGAAAACGAAGCCGTACCAGGGTTAAAATCCGCTGGTGCGCATCATCGGTGAAAGACAAGCGAATTTTTTTCTCCTTCATGATGATCTCATTATACCCCATCTTCAGCTGGGAAATTTTAAGAAGGACTCATCGAGGCCTTTCTCTTCTTGGTAAGCCGGAGCAGCTGTTCTTGTTCAATAAGATACTGGAGGGCAATGAGAATAGAAACGCTCGCGAAAAGCGCTACGATAGCAGAAAGCTGTTCTACATAAAATAAAAAGAACTGCGTCAAAAAGATTGAGACAAGGACTGCTCGTTTGAAGTGCAAATACGCGTGTAACCGTTTTTTCTCCAGAAGTGACAAGACCCCGAGGAGGACGAGTCCGCCCGAGAAAAGAGAGGAAAGGAGCTGTCCCCATTCGGGGAAGGAAGAAGCATCATCGATAAAAAAGAGCGCCTTCAAAAAACTTAAAAGGGAAAATCCGATAAAAAACACCATGAGAACCTGTGCAAACCAAGGCGTATGGACAAGTTTCAGATACATATCCCTGAGTGCTCTTCTTGATTGTGCGAAAAAACTCGGATTTTTGACCGATTGGGTTTGCATGTCTTTCAACATAATCTGAAGGGGAGAGACAATGGGGTTTTGGGGATCGCTTTGTGAAAGATACTGAAGCGCCTTTTCTCTCTCCTGGTCATCGAGATCATAGAGGACAACTTCTTTCGCGACCTCTAACGCATTAATTGCATAGTCCTTATCAGACGCCTCGATATGAGTCTCAATGCTCCGTATAGAAAAATAGAGAAGAACAAAAATGACATAAATAAACGCAATTGTAGGCTGGAAAAAATAGTCATTATCTTTGGTGATGAACTTTCCCAGCTCATCGATAAACGTGCCGAATCCGATACCTCCAAGAATCGCCGCCCAGTTTTTTGCTTCTTTGTTCAAGAAGACAAAAAGAAGGAAGAGGGCAAGCATCATAAAAAATCCGCCCCACAACATGTGGGCGATATGGAAAGGTCCTCCTAAGATTTGGGGATAGCCGGTGAGTTTCAAGAATGCACGGATCAAAAGAAGAGAGGTGATGGAAGAGACCCAGAACGCCTCAAGGAGATTTGCAGATTCCAGATTTCGGGCGAGAAAATGGAATTTCCCTAAGAAAGGGCTTTTCATACGGTTCTATTATATCAAGCATTTTGGGTACAGGAAGGTGAAACAGAGAGAAAATTTCAGTACAATAGAAAGAAACAATGATATTTTCCAACCTGACGACGTTATCGACTGAGGATATTTTTCGGGTACTTCATACCTCTAAATCTGGACTTTCATCAACGACAGTCGAGATGCTTTTGAAACAGCACGGATTGAATCAGATTCGTTCTCAAGAACACACGTGGATTGAGATTCTCGCAAGACAATTTACCTCACCGTTTGTCTACCTGCTTTTAGCCGCGACAGTAATCACATTTTTGGTGGGCGAAACGTTTGATGGTCTTATGATTCTTCTTTTCATCTCCATCAATACGGTCTTGGGGTTTTCACAAGAGTTCCATTCCGAGCGGACCATGAAGCTGTTGAAACGGTATCTTGCGTCAAAAGCAACAGTGGTGCGGGATAAAAAGGTACAAAAAATAGATACTGCATTTCTTGTCCCTGGAGATATCCTTCTTCTCGTGCCGGGAGATATCCTTCCTGCTGACCTGAGATTCATCGATGCTAAAAACCTTCTCGTTGATGAGTCAATTCTCACAGGAGAGTCTGTCGTTGCAGAGAAAACGCAAAAACCTCTTTCCTCAGAGGCAAAGGATATGTATGCTGCGAAAAATATTGGATTTTCTGGGACAACTGTTACAGGTGGGAAAGGTATGGGAGTCGTTTTTGCCACTGGGGGGAAAACCGCGTACGGAGAGATCGTCCAGCTTTCAGCAGAAACGATGCACTCAGGCATCTTTGAAAAAGAGATTTCTCGGATCAGTAAATTCACGCTTATTTCTGTCCTTATCACCCTGGCGCTGGTTGTAATCGCAAGTTTACTTCTCAAAGATAAGCCGAGTGTTGTGGAGCTTGCGATCTTTTCGGTTGCATTGGCCGTGGGAGTGATTCCTGAAGCCCTTCCTGTGGTGACGACCTTCTCACTTTCCCTTGGGGCACTCCACCTGGCAAAAAAACACATCGTGGTAAAACGCCTCTCTGCTATAGAAGATTTGGGAAGTATTGAAGTGCTGTGTAGTGATAAAACGGGAACACTGACCGAGAATAAGTTAACGGTCGATGAAGTCTATTCTCAATATCCGGATGAAACGCTTCTTTATGCGAACCTCGCAACGTCTGTACTCGAGAAAGAAGATCGAGTATCCGCTGATGCGTTTGAGAGTGCATTGTTCCATGCATTACCGAAAGAGAAAAAGGAATTTTTGAAAGAATATAGACTCGTAGAGGATGTTCCATTTGACCCCACTCGGAAACGGGTGAGCAAAATCGTGCAGACTGACCACTCTAAAATGCTTCTTGTTCAGGGAGCATTCGAAGAAATCATTAATTTGTGTTCAGAACTTCCTGTAACCCAAAAGAAAAATGTCCTGTCATGGGTTGCCCAGGAAGGGCATCAAGGGAATAGAACGCTTGCCGTTGCTGTTCGACATCTATCTCTGAAGGAAAGAAGAGGAGTTGAAGCCCTGGAAAAGGACCTTTCTTTGATGGGGGTTATCTCATTTACTGATCCGATAAAGCAAACGACGTTTGACGCAGTCAGGGAGGCAAAACAGTTGGGTATCCAGGTGAAAATTTTAACAGGAGACAGTAAAGAGGTTTCCGGAAGTGTTGCTCAAAGAATACAACTTGTGAGTTCGCCGACTGAAGTCATGACAGGGAATGAATTTGAAAAGTTAACACCCGAAAAACAGCGACGAGTTGTGTCAGTCTGTCATGTTTTTGCACGCGTGACACCGCAACAGAAGTATAAAATCATTCAGATTCTTCAGGAAACATACGAGGTTGGATTCCTGGGTGAAGGGATTAACGATGCTCCGGCATTAAAGATAGCACATGTTGCGCTAGTGGTTGCGGGCGCATCTGATGTAGCAAAGGAAGCTGCCGACATTGTGCTTCTGAAAAAGAGTCTGAAGGTGATTGTTGATGGAATCAGGGAAGGACGGCAGGTTTTCGCAAACACGACAAAATATATTACCGCCTCTCTGTCTGCTAACTTTGGGAATTTTTTTGCGGTTGCCGGCGCATCACTGTTTATTCCGTATCTGCCGATGCTTCCCCTTCAGATCCTTCTTGTGAACTTGTTATCAGATTTCCCGATGATTGCCGTTGCGACAGATACGGTTGATCGGGGAAGTGTCAGATATCCGAGACGGTATAATATGAGAGAATTTGCAGGTATTGTTCTTCTTCTCGGTGCGGTGAGTACTGTGTTTGATTTAGTCTTTTTCAGCGTGTTTTACCATTCTTCTCCTGCGACTTTACAGACAAGCTGGTTTATCGGGAGTATTCTGACAGAACTTCTTTTTATTTTCTCTGTTCGGACAAAGCATTTCTTCTTAAAAGGGACAAAACCTTCAGGAGTATTAGTGTTTCTAGCTGCAGTGGCCTTCTTGGGTACGGTTTTTCTTCCGTTTACCTCTTTTGGTCAGACGCTCTTCCGGTTTGAACAACCGGCACCGTCAACCCTTTTTCTTATCTTCGTTATCGTGTTTGCGTATTTTGTGACGACAGAGGCTGTGAAGTTGTTGTATTACGCGCTTCGCCCGTCAGAGAGACATCCGGTTCTTCCTCGAAAGATTTCGTGACGCCTTCTCCTGTGAACGGATTTTGTAGTTGAGAGATTTGTCTTCTCACCTCTTTAAGCGGTCCGGTCATATTTTTCCTGGTGACATCGCCTATGTGTCGCACGTGCGCTTCCTTCTCAAGAAGGAGGGAAAGAAAGGATGTATCCTTACGTTCAGGAGCCATAAGATAAATCTCTTTTGAGATAACGAATTTCTCAAATTTTTTTCTGAGCAGGAATAAATGATTGTCCGTTTTCACCGATAGTAAAGAACTTGACAGGAATACCAAGTTTGGTCGCAAGAGAAATTTCTTCCCGAACTCCATCCGAGAGATCGCCGAAGACCCAGAGTTCATCGCTCCTTCGAATAAGATCATTATTTG
>DATEUZ010000054.1:0-7167 GCA_035282885.1 Patescibacteria group bacterium
GTTAGGCATGGAAACACTTGAGATGTCTCTCGCACGGTTAGTCCAGCAAGGAAAAGTCTCCCTTGAGACAGCTCAAGCATACTCGCTCCGGCCTGAGGAAGTCATGCGTTATGTTCAGCGTGAAGGTGAGTAAGGGAATACGATATGCAACAGTACAGCTACAGAGCGATTGATCCGACGGGAAATAGAAAATCAGGAAAGATTGAAGCGTCCGATCCTGCACGGGCAGCATCGATTTTAAGGGAGCACGGGTTTGCCGTTATTACCATTTCCGAGAAGAAAGAATTTGCTCTTCCGATAAATTTCCAAAAAATGCAGCGGGTATCAGAGACAGATATTACAAACTTTACCCGACAACTTTCCACCATGGTCACAGCGGGACTCCCACTCACTGATGCTCTGAATATTTTACGATCTCAAGCTCACGGACAACTTCAACAGAACCTTGATGAGGTCATCCGCGATGTTGAAGGTGGGACCTCTCTTGGTGCGGCACTTTCAAAGCATCCCCAAGTTTTTTCTCGGATTTACGTCGCATTGATTCGGGTCGGTGAATCTGCCGGTGTTCTCGACAAAGTACTTGCGAGGCTTTCCGAAACCCTTGAAAAACAACGAGAATTCCATGCACAAACCAAAGGCGCAATGATTTACCCCATGATCGTGGTTTTGGGAATGATCGGTGTCATGGCGATCATGATGATCTTTGTGATTCCGAAATTGACCGGTCTTTACGAGGACTTGGGAGCTGAACTTCCGCTTCCGACCAAAATTCTTATTACAGTTTCAGGCTTTATGTCTAAGTTCTGGTGGGCAATAGGAATCGCATTGGGTGGTTTATACATGTTTTATCAACGGTGGAAATCGACTGACATGGGCGAACATAAAATGGATGAGATCATTCTCGCAATTCCCCTGATCGGTAACTTGAAAGAAAAAGTTATTTTGGCGGAATTTACCCGAACCCTCGGTCTTCTCACTGGTGCAGGACTACCGCTCATTGAAGCGCTTGAAATCGTTTCTGACGCGGTTGACTCAGTTGCGTACCGGGAAGGAATTAGGCGTGCCGCAAAACAAGTGGAGAAAGGACTTCCTTTATATATCGCGCTTGAGCAGGAAGAACGCATGCCGGCGATCCTTCCGAAGATGGTACGGGTTGGGGAGGAAACCGGAAAGGTCGACGAGATGTTACTGAAGTTATCGACCTTTTTTGAAGCGGAGGCTTCTAACCTGATCAAGAACTTGACAACAGCTTTGGAACCTCTTATCATGATTTTATTAGGCGTCGGTGTAGCTTTTTTGATCTTTACCATTATCCTTCCGATTTACAAACTGACGGGTTCTGTATAAGAAAGAACCGTTGTGCATCGTCAAAAGAAAGGGGGTGAGAAGATGCAGACGAAAAAAGGTTTCACCTTAATCGAGCTTTTAGTGGTTATCGCAATCATTGGTGTGCTTGCCGCAGTCGTTCTTGTTGCCATTAACCCGGCAGAGCGTCTTGCTCAAGCACGAGACAGTGGACGCAAGAGTGACGTTGGTCAAATAGCAACCGCACTCGAGGCATACTTTACTACAAGTACAGATGCTGAGTATCCAGCCATTCTTGACAATCTTACTGTTGCAGATCTGAAGAGACTTCCAACAGACCCAACCGGTGGTAGCTACGGTTACCAAGGCGGAGGTTCTGATACCGTTGCTCTCCATGCAACAATGGAGTCTGACGCCGAAGCAGCAAAGGGAGTTACATATTGCTGGAGATCAGAAACAGGTGCATTCACGAACGAAGCTGCGACCACTGGTGCAGGTTGTACTCCATAAGCTTCACGACGTATTGTAGTAGCTAATAGCTAAAGGGGGGAAATGTATGACATTTCTCCTCTTTTTTTGTTGTCAAATGTAGTGTACTATAGGGCGAGATGATACTCGCATTACCAGTCTTGGCCTTTTTCTCCTTTTTATATCTTCTTACGGCGAGTCCCACGATTGTCGGGTTCGACTCAGGTGATATGGTGACAGCGTCCTCTCTTTTGGGAGTTGCCCATCCCCCCGGGTATCCTCTGTATACCATGATAGGATTCCTCTTTAGCAAATTTCCGATAGCAATTTCTGTGGTCGGGAGACTCAATGTGATGTCTGCCCTTATGGAAGCCCTTTCTCTGTCGCTACTATTTCTTGCGATACGCCAGGTAACAAAACAGACACTTCCTCCCCTTCTTGCAGTTTTGTACTTGGGGGTTTCCTATATCTATTGGTACTATGGGTTGTTTGCGGAAGTGTTCGCGTTGAGTAATCTTCTCCTTGCCCTCCTTCTTTTGGTATCAATACACATTATTTCATCGGCTTCAAAAGGGAAAAATCACGTTCAGAAATATTTTTTTCTCTTTTCATTCTTTTTAGGTCTCTCTTTGACGCATCACCATATCGTCCTTTTTTCCTTTCCATTCTTTGCTCTTCTGTGGTGGGAATATCGGAAGAAAGTTGTGTTGTCCCTCAAAACACTCCTTTTTTCTGTCCTCTCTTTCTTTGCCGGATTCCTCCCCTATCTCTATATTCCCATTGCAGCGTCACGAAATCCTGTTGTGAATTGGGAAAACGCTGTGACTCTCCGGGGCTTCTTTGATTTAATTACGAGAGCCAGGTACGGAACGTTTACTGCCGTTTCTGACGTAAATCCTGCAGGCGGGTTTGAGCGTCTGAAGCAGGTTCAGATCTTTTTCGATTTTTTGAAAGATGACCTGGGTCTGATAGGGATCACGTTAGGAATACTCGGTTTCGTGTACTTAGTTATAACAAAGAGTAAATTGTTCTGGCCGCTTCTCGCGGGATTTTTTACCAGCGGTCCGTTTTTCTTATTTTATGCGAATTTTCCGACTGGGAATGTCTTTTACTACGGTGTGATGGAACGTTTTTTAATGACTTCCTATATTTTCTTCTCGTTGTCGATAGCATTTGGAATCGTCGGTCTTTCTTCTGTCGTGGCGTGGATAACTCAAAGAGCTGCTTTCTTACGGTCGAGAAGTGAAATTTTTACGCTTTTCGTACAGGTTCTTCTCATCCTTCCTCTCATTGTACAGCTTATTGACCACTACGGGAAAGTTGATTTATCTTCAGTCTATCTTGGAGAAAGAATGGCTCGGGATATGCTCTATACCGTGGAGAAAAATGCGATTTTGTACGTCACGTCAGATACTCCGTATTTTAATCTCTTGTACCTTCATGAGGTTGAGAACGTTCGACCTGATGTGAAGCTGATTTCTCCACATTTTGTGTCTCAGCGGTACTATCGTTCATTCCTCGCAAAGACCTATCCCGACCTTGTCATTGATGTCGAGGGAAAAGAAACGCCACTCACGTTAATCGAAAAGAATGTTGATTCACTTATCTTTTACAGTTGGGGCTTTGACCCTGTTGTTCAGGGGAGAACATGGAAACAAGACGGACTCGTCGAAAAGCTTGTGTTACAAGATGAACCCGTAGGAGACAGCGACTACTCTCACAAGGTCTGGACGCATCTCCTGAGAGATCCTGAAGATTTGCGTTCCATACAAGGGAATCTGAATTTTGAGTTAGTGAATGAGATGTACTTCTCTTCTTTGACAAATACAGCAGCTTTGTTCGTGCAAAAGGAAGACCTAGAAACTGCGATTTCGTATTATCTTCTTGCGAAGAGCATACGGCCTTGGGAAGCGACAGCTGAGTTTAATCTGGGTGTCGTATATGCCCGTATGAAAAACTGCGGGGAAGCAGAGGGAATGTTTCTTTCAGCCCATCGGCAATTTCCCTACCGTATCGAGCCGTTGCAGAACTTGAAAGTCTTGTATGAGCAATGTTCTCTGAGTACGAGCAAGGCGGAGGCGGTACAACAAGAAATCGATATACTTACGAAGTCTTTGCAGACTCCTTTGAAGACGTATTGGTGAGTTGTCGAAAGAAGAAAGATATGCCGATTGCAAGAAGAAGAAGATGCGAGATGCCGGTTACTAAAAGACCATACCAGTGTGATGAAGAGCGAAACGTAAGATGTACTTCATGAATCCCCGCAGGAACTCTTACTGCCATCTGGTTCGCATTGACGGGATAGACAAAAGTTTGTACTTCGTCGATGGATGCCTGCCAACCGGGATACGAACTTTCCGAAAAGACCACAAGACTCTCTGAAGCTTGATCAACCGTTACCTGTATTGCTCCGTTCTGTATCGAGATATCCCGGATTTTTACGTCATCCGTCGAACCAGAGGGTATTCCATCTATGGGTTCCTCAGTAAGTGCAGTTTTCTCTGGTTCGAAAGAAGGATTGAGAAACGCTCGTCTCAATTCTTCCACTGTTGATACCGACTGGAACGAACGGACTGCAAACACACGGGGTAAGGCGAATTGATTTTCATAGATATGGAATGAGGGTTGAGTCGAAGTACTATAGACAAGAGGAAGGTTTTGATCGTCTATTATGTAAGGAGTGAGAATATACTGAATACTTGCCATCCCTAAAAGTCTTAAAGATTGAGGGTCAATCTGGATGGTTTTTGACTGATGGTCATAGGTTATTCCGTTTTTTATGAGATGTTTAAGAAAAGAAAGTCGTCGTGGAGTCATGATGCCGTAGTCATCGAATTGGTCAATCCCACAGATGGTGTTGAGGTAGGGACTGAGACTGTTTTCGTATGTCTGGTACATCGGGACTTGGTTATACCATCCCTTTTCGACAAACGTTTCATTCCACGTCTCCTCTGATGCAAGACTCACAATTCTTGTGTGAGATGAGTGATTTTTCAGAAATGAAGCTGTATCAGGACACGTCAGGAAAGGTGAAAGTTTCCCCTTGAGATGATACGAGACGCCAAACGACAGGAGATCAGCTAGGGAAAAAACGATTAAGAGAAGTGAAAGAAAAATAATGACTCGCTTTTTTTCCCAGGTTGTGACGATTGCGGAAAGTGCGTACGCGGCTAACACACTCATACCGAAAATCGTGAGAAAGAGAAATCTTGACGGAGCTCGGAAAAGAAGAAACGGTGGAAATTCAAAGAGAAAGTATGTCGGTGCATTCTTTCCCAAGACAAGAAGATAGGTAAATAATGTCATGATGCTGGTGAAGATAAAGAAAGATGATTTCTTCTTCAGCGAGAGAAGTATCCCGAAGAAGAAAAGGAAGAGTGGAACAATACCAAGGTAGGCGGTGTTTTCCCAAAAGATCCCCCACTCTGCGTTAAACCTCGGATACGTTCCTATCCTCGGATCACCCAAAAAGTAAGGGTTCAAGAACGTAAGAATATGCGAAAAGGGGTATGGAAAAGTTGCCTCCGGAATAAAGACGACCCCCCCCCTTCTTATTGAGTGATACAAAAGTTCGACTGTAGGAAGAATTTGTGCAAGGCTCAAAGCGATAATCCCTAAAAACGCTCCAACAAGAACGAGTCCTGTCACGAACTTTTGTTTTCTGCTCCCTTGTGAGGTAAGTAGAAAAAAAGTGATATACGATCCGTATGCGAGAAAACTGATGAAGCTCATCTGCGGAGAACCGGCGAAGATTTGTTGGGAAGAAATGATGATAAAGAGAAGAAGAAAGAAACGAGATTTCTTTGTCAAAAATTGATTGAGAGCGTACATTCCCAGAGGGAAAAGGCTCATTACAAAGACCATATTTATGTGGACGAGTTTTACTATCATGTATCCTGAGAAGCTAAAGACACATGCTCCGAGGAAACTTCCTATGGGGTGTAGCTTGAGTGCCTGTAGGAAGAGAAACATACCCATAAGTGCAAGACTGAGGGAAAGCCAGTACGAAAGATTCATTGCCCAGACAATAGGAAACGGTGATGTGAGAAGATTTATGATGTAAAGGCTTCCAATCTGCCCTTCAGCAAACTGCGGAACGCCCATGCCTACTCCTTTGTTCCAGTACGGGAGTCTCTCCTGTCCGATGGATTCAGCCAAGAAAAGTTTATTAGGAATATTCTGATGTAAAATATCTGATCTTCCGAAGTCCGGAGTGAGAAACGTCACGTCGGATAGGGAAAGATAGGCAAAGTAGATAAAAAGGAAAAAAACAGTTCCGAAGAGGGCGATCAGGTGAGCGTACTTTTTCATAGTGCATCAGTGTATCATAGGGGAACAAAGAGGGCAAAAGAACATATACTATGGGATGGAAGGGCAGTCTGCTTGACAAAAAGATGAGAAAGCTCCTATGCTAAAAGTAAGCATGTTCATGAAAAAAACCTCTACTCACCCTTTAAAGCAAGGTTTAACCCTGATTGAAATTATTATTGTCATCGCTATCCTTTTGATTCTTTTTGTCACAGTTCTTTTTTTAATAAATCCAAGAAGGAGAATTGCACAAAGTCGTGATGCTGCACGCAAGGCGCACATCGGCCAGCTTGCATCATCGGTGAACGCATATGTCGCGGATTATCAAGTGTATCCCGTCTCTCAACAAGAGCTGGAAGATATCGGTGCAGTGAAAGCACAAAATATTCGAGACCCCTCAACGGGGGCGATGTACACCTTCGTCTCAAATGCAAGTTTTCGAGACGAAGTATCGATATATACGGAGTTAGAAGCCCCTGATGATGCAAGCCGTCCGTACTGGACGTTTCGAAGTGCGTGTGGTGATTCAGACGCGTATTCTTACCTACCAGATATCAATCCACCGACGACCACCTGCGATTACTATGCCAACTGTCCGAAGACAATGACAGGATGCGGCATGTAACATTTTCCACTGACGAGAGTCAGTGGCTTGAAAGCCTCTAGAGGAAAATGTTGCAACAGCTTCAATTCACCCCTGTAAGAACTACAGGGCACTCTTGAAGCTTTTTGTAACTAGTATGAAAGGTGGTCATGCTATTTATTCTCGTTTCCCTTTTTATCTTAGGTCTTCTGGTTGGATCTTTCCTTAATGTCGTTATCTGTCGAATTGATACAGGAGAAGGATTTCTTCTCTCTCATTCACATTGCCCTCACTGCGGTCACAGGCTTGCCTGGTATGACCTCATTCCTCTGGTAAGTTTCGTTCTTCTGCGGGCGAGGTGTCGGTACTGCAAAAAAAACATTTCGTACCAATATCCGCTTGTTGAAGCTGTCACGGGAATTCTTTTTATTTTCTCGTTTTTGTCGGTTTTTGATGAATTTCACCTCTTTCTTGTGAGTGACATAGAAAATTCCCTTCTCCCG
>DATEUZ010000055.1:0-6859 GCA_035282885.1 Patescibacteria group bacterium
AGTTCGTTCCAAAAGCATCTTTCATTGCCATAGGGTCTCTTCTCGTCCTGTCTACATTGATTCCTCCTAGCGCGTAGAGTGTATACTCTTGTGGCATGAGTCCCAGAACACGTGACGCAAGAGTGACGGGTGCCCGTTTGAATGACTCGGTTAGTTGAGGGCCAATGTCCTCGGAGTGGAGAATGGCGTTAACGATTTGTTGATGCTTTTCAGGTATGAGAGTCGGGTCTTCACCGGAAAGGGCTTGGTCCCAGCGTTCTATTCCATGGGAGGTAGTATCTTTTATGTCGGCAGCTTTCTTTATAACGAAGTCAAGCGTGTCTTTTGTTTTGCTTTGAAAAAGATTTCCGACAAACTTCCCCGCATTTTGAAAAGATTGTTTGAGTGGATTCGCCATAATATATTTCTACTACATTGTTTGTGACCGCAATCGTTCTTGTGTTTGTTGTTCTTTTATCCGTAACACTTCTTCAGGTTTTGATGTGATTAATACATGTTCCTCTGGCGATGAGACAACCCGGACAGCGACGTGATTGTTGCCCGCGAAAAACAGTCCCTCTCCCACATCTGACGCCAAAAGAAGATGTTTCTCTCCTTCTGACAGATAAAATGTTTCAGCAATTTTATCTATTGCCGACGGAGACTGTTTTAATAATATCTGAATAGATGAGTTGGTGACAATCGCTTTGCCGTAGGATGAATCTAAGAAATCCTCGATATCTTGGGTAATTGTTGTGAGTCCGAGATAATACTTACGTGCCCGTTTTGCAATCGAATACAAGAATGTTGCCGAATCCGGATACTTCATGAGATACCACGCCTCGTCAACGATAAGAAGCCGTTTGCGAATATCTTTTCTAATACGAGTCCAGATAAAATCAAGAATGAGAAACATGGCGATAGGGCGGAGTGCATCTTCCATGTCACGGATGGAAAAGACGGTAAATGTATTTTTTAGCGATACATTAGATGCTTGATCAAAGATCCCTGCAAACGAACCTTTGATGAATTTCTCAAGGCGCGATGCGAGAGCCGCGGCTTCTCTTCCTCCCATACTTTTTAGAACGGTATAAAAATCACCCATTAGGGGAGGTTCTGATCGTTGTGTCGCGGGGTCTGGGGTAATTCCTTTTTGTCTGTAGGTTGCAATAAGCGCTCGATCGAGGACAGCATCCTCTGCGGGAGTGAGCTCTCCAAAGGTTACCTTGAAAAAACTGTGAAGGGAGAGAATTTTGAGTCCGAGTTGGTTTTCTCCTTCTTCATATACGCCTGTAATTTCAAAGGGGTTGATTTTCGCTCCGGAACTGAATGAGAAGTTAATCCATTCTCCGCCGATTGCTTCACAGAGTGTTTTATACTCGTTCTCTGGGTCGATAATAATAATTTCCGTGCCGAACATTAAAGACCGAAGCGCTTCCAGCTTGACCATATATGATTTTCCTGCACCAGATTTTGCGAATACAACGGAATTCGCGTTTTCCAAGCTGAACCGGTCAAAAATGATAAGTGAATCGTTGTGTTCATTAATGCCGTACATGATACCCTCGTTGGCCGTCAGTTCTGATGAAGTAAAAGGAAAGGTGGTTGCGAGAGAAGTTGTATCCATATTTCGTACAATATTCAATCGGTCGATGCCAACGGGAAGTGTTGACTTGAATCCATCTTCCATTTGGAGTGTACAGTGTTTACTGATGATAAGAAGCGACCCAAGGGTTGCATCGACTTGTTTTGATATTTTTTCAAGTTCCTCAACAGATTCTGCGGGAATAGTGACATAGAGGGCAAACTGAAAAAACCGTTCTTCACCCTTGACCAGTTGTTCTTGAAGCGACAGGGCATCGGTGAGCTGAACTTGTGTTTGAGGATCAGCAAGTTTTCCGTGTTGGGTTCGAAGACTGACGTCAGCCTCCATTTCTCCAACTTTTCTCTTGATTTCTTCGAGGACGTTTTTTGACTCAACAGGATAGTGAAACATGGAAATTTCAAGGGTGTGATCGAAATTGATAAGTGGAGCAAGCCAGTTTGCGTTTACATACCTCGGATACCCGGCGACAAAAAGCGTTCTGTAGTACGACGAGCCGACTTTGATATAGTCAAAATCGATTTCGATAGCAGGAGGTGCAATGATATCCTTGACAGAGACGAGCCCCTCAGCAAGTTTATTGACATCCAGAGGCTGGGTTTCTTTCGCTTTTTCTTTCTTTAAGAGTTTTTGTATCTGTGTTGGAATGCTCATGATTTATGTTCCTTGACTTCCGGTTGACTGAGCCTCTTCACCTTTCATTTTTTTCTCCAAAATAGCACGAAACGTTGGTTCTGGTTTTTTCTTCGGCTGGGACGTGGCAGTTTCTGTCTTTTGGGTAACTGCCGATTTCGGTGTCTCCGTTGGAGCGACCGATGCAACAGCTATACGTTGCCAGGCAGGCCGCGTTTCCTCTTCGATGGGTTGATCACCATTACTTTGTTCGATACCTTGTGAAGGGGTCAGTGGGGGCGCGGTGTGTCGCGGTTCGACCGCAGGCTGAACAAGAGGAGTCGTGTATTCATGGACTTCTTTTGAGAGTCGAAGCCCGCCGGTCTCTGTCGGATTGTAGAGGTAGTAGAAAAGCTCAATAAGTCTTTGGGTCGTCAACTGCTCTACCTTGAGTCCTATTCGTGTGAACTGTCTGATCAGATGATCCCTTTTGGGGACAAGGCTTGTTTTCGCTCGTTCAATAATATGTTCTTTCGGAAACGGAAGAGAGCGTTTTCCGAAAAGTGCGCCTGTTGCAGATTTTACCCCAAGTTCAGTGACATGAAAGGGAATGACGACATAGAATTTTTTATCCAACACATTGTTTTCTTTGATGAGTGATTCAATGAATTTTCGGTACTTCTTGATTTGTTCGCGAAATGCTGGATTCGGCTGTCTGTTTTCTTGCTGAATGAGTTGGTCTAAATAAAAAGACACATCCATTCGTTTCGAACGGATCACAATTTGCATAGGAAAGGAGAGAGAATTAAGCAAACCTGCGTATGCATAGATCGTTGCATCTTGTTCTTTTTCTGAAAGAAGCCCAAAGTTAATCGCCGTCGTCTGAAGAATCAGACAACAGCTCCCGTCTTTGAGGATGACGATATCTTCTCGGATATCTTCAATGTCGAGATGGCTTTGAGAAGCACCTAGTAAGGGTCCACTAAACGGCATACACGCTCCTTTATCGCGCGCGAATTTCAAGAGGAGGCAAAATTGAGCCTGATACCTCTACTTGTATTATATCAAAGGAGAAGCCTTCCTTCTCAAGTTCAACGGTATAGATGTTGTCTGGAACAGGAGTGGAGATGACAAACTGGCCAAGTTTATTTGATTTGAGCGCGCGGACCGCGTTTTCTTCAGCATCTTTAATCACAATAACTGTGTCGGGAAGGATAACGCCTCGCGCATCTTTGATAACTCCGTTGATGACATTGGGAGTGTTTGTCAAAGGAGGGATAGAACCTTTTTTGACCATCCGTTTCACAACCCTCACTCTTTGTCTTTCTGGCTCAATCTCTTCCTGGACAAGCTTAACAACGGGTTCTTCTCTCTTTTTTTCTTCCTCTCTCTCTTGTTTGACTTTTTCGAGAGTTTCAACGCTTTCTGCGAGTTTTTTACGGAAATCTTCCTTTTGTTGTTCGTTTAACTCTTTTTGGTTCTCGGCTTCTTCTAAATGTTTTTTCAGTTCCTGCATTTGAGTAAGAAGCGCCTCGTTTGTTTTCGAGAGCTCATCAAACTTTTTCGCCGATGGCCCTACTTGAGGTTTTTCGGTATTTTCTTGGGACAGTTTTGTGACTTCTTGAAGCGTGTCCTGAAGAGATTCCGTAAAGTCGCCTTCCTTTGTTTCTCCTTTTGCAGCTTGCTGTAATGTGGAGAGTTTCTCCATCAGACCTTGGACTCCGAAAGAGAGCTTTTTGTGTTGATCTTCAGGGTGTTGTTGTTGTGCAGGTTGTGGAGGCTGTTCGAACGTCTGTCTCGGCATCGTTTGCGCCTGTTGTTCGGATACAATACCTATTGATGACTTGAGCACATCAACTGGTGGGGTTTGATGAACCTCTCCGATTGGACGAAGTCTTTTTTTGAGTGTTTCCGAGACCTGGAAGGAACGCTCACCGACAATTGGCATTTGAACCGGCCGTTCCTGAACCTCTCTCCATTTTGGCTTGGGAGGGGGCGGAGGAGCGCCAATGACTGATTCATACGACAATGATTGTCCTTGAGGTTCTTGTGGGGATTGCTCTTCCATGGGTTGTTTTCCAGGGAATCCATCGGTGACAGATTTGGGAGTATAGGATGGAGCGGGCTGTCCCCATCTCTGCGGAAGAACGGGCTGTGGTTCCTGAGTCTGTTCGAGCTGCTGTTTCAATTGTGTATTCTCCTCAGTGAGCGCTTCCAGCTTTGATTGATAATCGATGAGAGTCTGCTGAGCAGCCTGCGCTTGTTTTTGGATACGCTGATTGCTTTCTTGTTCAATGGATGAGAACTTTTGTTCTAATGATTGAAGCTTTTCCTCAAGTTGTTGCATCTGATCAACAAGCTCCTGGTTTTGAGAGGTAAGAGATGCGATTTTTTGATCTTGTTCCTCAATAACCTGATTTGCTTCCTGGGTTGTCTTCTGGCTCTCTGCGATAACTTGATCGAGTTGCTGTTGCTGTTGAGAGGCCAGTGCATTCATCTGGTTTATCAGCTCGTTTTTCTCTTTGGTGAGTTCGGTCACGAAGTTACGATATTTGCCTAATGCCTGCTGAGATTTGTTTGCAAGCTCCTGGTTTTTCTGGACGAGCTCGGAAATTTTGTCTTCCCTCTTTTTTACTTCTTCATCAAACTGGTCGGTGACGATCTTTTTACTGGTGGCAATCTCGTCGAACTGGCTTCGGTATTGCGAAATGGTTTGTTGGGCTTCTTCAACAAGCCTTTTGTTTTGTTCTTTAAGTGCGTCTATTTCCTTTCGCAGCCGTTGTTCTTCCTCAGGCGATGCTGTGCTTTGTTGTTGAGGGAAAGATCCTGGAAAAGGCGGTGAAGAAACTGGTTGAAAGGTTGATTGTGGTGGTGTGTTACTCATCGATTTTGCTGGCTCATTTTTTGAGAGCTCTTCAAAAGTCATCTTTTTTTTTAATTGTACGACATTTGCTGTCGTTTGTTTATCATCCGTAGATACATAAGAAGATCCTTGTAAAGAAGGAAGGTTGTTGTCCATTTGGGTGGGTGCGGGAAGAGGAGTTGTTTGGACCACCTGGGGTTCTTCCTCAAGGGTTTGTATATGGGCGAGTTTCTCTTTGAGCTCCTCCTGAAAATCGTTTTCGCCAACATGTTGTGGGTTGAGCCTGGTTATCGGCGGGAGCGTGTGAAGTTTCCTTACCCTGATTGATCCGATCGCAGGAATAAACTTTTTTTGCTTCGAGGGATCATCCCAAGAAATAACCCGCTCGGTTGCGTAGTTAATATTTGAAGCAAGCGGCGTTGTCGCTTTTCGCATACGATCTTCCTGTGCCTCTTTGCGGTTTTCTTCAAGCCCGGGCAGTTTATAGATTTTTTCTTCCCGGGGAATTGGTGGGGGAGCGATGATAGAAGTCGATTCAAGAAAAGACTCACCCGCTGAAAAATCAAGTTTATTTAAGAAGCCCTGTTCTCTGAGATCGAGTGTGTTATGAGGCTTTTGCGGGAGCGTACGTAAGTATTCCTCAAGCTTCCCTTTGCCTTCCTGTGTTGTTGTGACCTCGGTTTGAGGAATTTGTTGTGGCTGGACCGTTGTTTGGAGTAGCCAGGGAATCTCGTTTTCTTTTTTCCACACATACTGGGTGGGTGAGTACACGGCTCTGATAAAGGAAAGAAACCATCTATCAAGCGAACGTTCTTCGACGGGCATAAACGCGAGACCTAATCCTCCAAAGCCGAAAAGTAAGACAAGCGGCCATTTGAAGATTCCGGGGAGAGGAGAAGCGTACATGACGCCCGCTAAGATGAAACCGAGCGCCAAGAATCCAAATTGTTTCATAGTCAAATCGCCAACCAACTTGAATTCAAAGGACGAGATATTTTGTGGTACAGGATGCTGCTTCATGAACCTCTCTAGCCTTCTTTCACTATACAGGATTTAGGCTAATTTGCCAAGACAAACAGGGTAGAAATGGTGGTTTTTTCGTGAGGAGGGTCGGAAGCAAATAAGAAGAAAAATTGAGTAATACAGGATATAAGGTCATAACTAAAAATAGGGACTTGACAAAGGTAAAAAAATGGTATTTAATATCATTGTAAGTATTACTATAAGACCAAAGGCGAACATCTATGGGTGAAAAAGATCAGAAAGAATCCAAACGTATAGAGCAACCTTCTCAAAGTGGTTCTCGGAAAAAGGAACCATCTGTCGGTGCATCTTCACAAAAACCCCGTACTCCTGAACAAAGAGTTGATTCCATGCTTGGCGAGCTCTTACAGCTTAATAGCGAGATTAGAGACGAGAACGTCCGTTGGAAAAAAATTCAAGAACAGATAGTCTCGCTTAAAGGCGATGATCAAAGAGAAAAACTTTCGAAGCAAGTTGATGCAATTAAACGATTTCATAACTTCAGAGTAGGTATATTTCGTGGGATAGATGCCGCAGAAAGCAGCATTGAAGGTGAAGTCCTCCCCGTTCTCAAAAAATCTGGCGGTGTTACGCCGGAAGATATTGGCGTCATTTTTGGATATAGAGATCTTGCGAAGAAATTTAACGAATTTGAGGCATGTTCAGTTCGGAAAGAAGCTGCACGGCAGGAAAAGGATAAAAAGAAAGTTCAAATTAATGACGTTCAGACGTATATCGACAAGGGTGTCGGAGATACCGTTGCTCTTGGAAATGAGAGA